>JAGWQH010000097.1 GCA_028870115.1 Candidatus Methylomirabilota bacterium | reverse complement strand
GAGGGACAGGACGTGACGACCCGTGCTATCTCACGGTCTCACCGGACCAAGACTGACGCGGTCTGTCACGTCCGGATGTGTTAGATCCTCGACCACGACTCTATACCTGTTCATGACGCTACTGTAAAGATACAAGACTGATCAGTATACATAATAATCGGGCTCTACTATAGTTGGGCTCTGCGGACTTGCCGGCATCGTGTGTGACGCGTATCTTCAGAGGAGATTGCTGGAGGCTATCCAGTGCGGATTACTGAAATTATCTGGAAGGAACGTGTAGTTGAGAAGATCTCGGGGAAGCATGGTGTGTCAGTTGCAGAGGAAGAGGCACTTCTTTCCAGGCCTGTGGTCAGGAAGATGGTTAAGGGGCGCGTACATGGGGAGGACCTGTACGCTGCTCTGGCTCAGATCAGTAGCGGGAGATATTTGATCGTCTTCTTCATTAACAAGAAGCGCGGCATGGCGCTGCCGATCTCGGCGCGTGACATGGACCGCGCGGAGAGAAACTATTATGGCGGACACAAATAAGCACGTAGACCCCCTGCCGGACGAGTTTAGGTCTGAGGAGGAGGCTGCCGAGTTCTGGAACACCCACAGCATAACCGACTATGAGGAATTCCTGGAGCCTGTCGATCTCGAAGTGGACCTCAAGAGGCGACACTTCGAGATAGAAGTGGATGAGGAGAGCTTCTTGGTGCTGCGCGACAGGGCCAAGAAGCTCCAGAAGCCGGCGAAGGAACTCGCTAGCGAAATTCTCAAGCAGAAGCTTGCGACGGTATGATCGCATTTGAATCTACTGAGGGTTCATTCCCCGCGGCTTGCCGCGCAGATTTCTTTTTGCTCTGGTGTTTGATGCCCCGCAGCTTGCTGCGGGGTAGTTCACTAGGCCGGTTTGGGATGGCCCAGTCTGGAGCCAGGCTACTGGGCGATCCATGAGCTGCCAGGTCATCGGGATGTGAGTACCATGATAATCTGCACTCACGTGTTGAACTGAGGCGGACACGGGGTCAATAGCCCGGCTGATCGGCGATAGGGCGGCCGAGATAGGCCGCCGAAGCTGGCAGGGTTTGTCGGCCAGAATAGTCTTGGCTGGTTGGGCTAAGTGTGGGAGATTACGAATAAATTCGTTGTTGAGAAGTGGCGCCTCTTGGGGGATAGGCCGCCAGCCTTTGTCGGCTTCTAAGGCGGCTCACCTAATAGTTAGGCATGAGAGGACAAGATATGGAGCTACCAAAGTTTAACGAGACATTCATGCCGATTCTGCGGACCCTCAGCAACGGAGAGGTCGTTCATCATCGCGAACTCATCAAGCGAGTTCAGGAACAGTACTACTCTGACTTGTCCGAAGAATTGCTGCAACAGAAGACAAAGAGCGGTGAAGTGCTGATTGAAAATCGAATTGCATGGGGAAAGTCCTATCTCAAGAAAGGCGGGCTCGTTCATTACCCGAAGCGCGGCATGGTTCAGGTCACCGAAGCGGGAAAGAAAGCATGCGCTCAGGGAGTGCCTCTTCGCGACATGGAATCGAACCTGATGGATTTCTACGCCGAAGAAAAGAGAAAACAGACGGGCACGCCTGTTGCTGCCGAGCAATCTCCGCAGGATATGATAGATGCCGGGTTTTCTGAAATTGAGGCACAAACAAAATCTGAACTACTAGTGTCTAATTGCGCAAATAATAGATATATGATATGGTCTTGGGTGAAAGGAGGTTCCTTTGCCCAAGACAGCTCCCATACCGGGTTGTTCCGAAGACGACAGAAAGATTCTTGAAAGTTGGGCGAGTAGTCGGACCCTTGAGGCCCGATTGGTGGAGCGAGCCCGAATCGTTCTGCAGTGCCTTGAAGGAAAGGCGGTCAGCGCCGTTGCACGGAATCTGAAGGTACGACCCAATACGGTAATCGATTGGCGGCGGCGATTTGAGCGTGAGGGGATGCCTGGACTGCAGGATCGTCCGCGTTCTGGCAAGCCCCGGCGATACACCGAGGAGTTCCGCAATCAGGTGTTGACGACGTTGGAAATGCCTCCACCTCGGGGACAGGCAAGTTGGGACGGTCCGGCTGTGGCCATACACCTGAACGCCTCGGTCCATGCGGTCTGGCGGGTGTTGCGTAAAGAGGGGATATGCCTGAGCCGGCAGCGCAGTTGGTGTGTCAGTACGGATCCGGAATTTGCCGCCAAGGCCGCCGATATCGTGGGTCTCTATCTGAATCCTCCGGAACAGGCCCTGGTGCTGTCGGTGGACGAGAAGCCGAGCATCCAAGCGCTCGAGCGGGCCACGGGCTATGTCGAAACAGACAACGGGACGATTGTTCGTGGGTTGAAGAGTACCTACAAACGCCATGGCACGCTGAATCTGTTTGCGGCCTTGGAAGTAGCAACCGGAGCGATTCGCACGCAAACGACTCAGAAAAAGCGCCGGGTCGACTTTCTGGAGTTTATGGATCACCTCGTGAGCGGACTTCCCGCCGGAAAAGAGATTCATGTGATTCTGGATAATTATTGCATTCACAAGAAAAACGACGCGTGGCTGGCCGCGCACCCCACCGTGTCTTTTCATTTCACTCCCACGTCGGCCAGTTGGCTGAATCAAGTAGAAATCTGGTTCGGGATTCTTGCCCGCAAGGCGTTGCGCGGCGCATCGTTCCGCAATTTGGAGCAACTACGCCAAGCGATCGAAGACTTCGTTGCAGTCTATGGTCCGACCGCGAAACCCTTTGTCTGGCGCAAGCGAGAAGTCAAAGGCTCTCAATTGAGAAATACTATCATTAACTTACGCAATTAGACACTAGATAGGTTGCGCGAAATCGATCCGTTCTACTTTGAGAAGGTTATTCTCATTCTGTTGAAGAGGATGGGCTATGGAGACTTTACCGAGACATCCAAGTCTGGAGATGCCGGAATCGACGGAATAATAAACGAAGACAAGCTGGGTTTGGAGAAGATATACATACAGGCGAAGCGTTATACCGACAACAAGGTGCGAGAAACTGATATTCGTAATTTTATCGGCGCGATGAGCGGAGACACCACAAAAGGTGTATTTGTGACGACCAGCAGCTTTGATGAAAAGGCATTAAAGAAGGCACGCGAGGCGCATCATACGATCATTCTTGTGGATGGAGAACGTCTGGTCGACCTGATGTATCAATTCAATGTCGGGGTACAGGTCCGCAATCAGTATGAAGTCAAACAAATCGACGCAGACTTTTTCGATGCCTCATGAACCACAGATGCAGGAAACAACCGATTGCCTAACAACAAAATGCAGCGGACACACAACCACGCGGAGCATATTTGGTGGTGCTATTTGTAGGCTTATCGGCCGCGTGGTTGTATGCCGCTGATTTTCACGTTAGTCCGACCTTTGGGTATGCGCGTGGCATGTGGACGCGCAGGCGGGTACCATTTGTCCAGGAGGTCATTCATGGTTGCGCTCATCGAGGACAAGCGAGACTCCATCGCTGCACTGTGTCGCAGGTTCGGGGTCGTCCGGATGGACGTCTTCGGCTCGGCGCTGCGCGAGGACTTCCGGCCCGGCAAGAGCGATGTGGACCTGCTCGTCGAGTTCTCCGATCGGGATCCCTACGAGCTCGCACAGGCGTACTTCGACCTGCTCGATGAGCTGAAAGCCCTTCTCGGCGGCGAGGTCGACCTGGTCATGGCGGGTGCGATCAAGAACCCCTACATCGCATCCGACATCGAGACCACCAAACGGCTGCTCTATGCCGCGTAGCCCACTCGCATACCTCAACGACATCGTTGTGTGCTGCGACGCGATCGCGGAGACACTTGATGGCGTGGACCTTCCTGCGTATGCGTCCACCCGCACGCTTCGCTCGGCGGTAGAGCGGGAGTTCACTATCATCGGTGAGGCGGTCAACTCCTTGTCCAAGATCGATCCTGATCTCATTTCGCGCATCTCCCATGCCCGCATGATCGTGGGCTTCCGCAATCAGCTGGTGCACGATTACCCTGCGATCCTTGATTCCGCCGTGTGGGCGATCGCTCAGAAAGACGCCCCGATCCTGCGCGCGGAGTGTGCCGCTCTCATCAAGGAACTCGTTGACCGGTCGGGGAGATAGGTAACAAAACAGTCCGGGGACATGAGTTACACCTTGTGGCGTGTGAATCTACCATATTCATCCTCGATCCGCATATGTCGTTCATGCAGCCGACGGTCTTCGGCCGCGGCTGATACCGGCGTTCTACGGATATAGGAATTGGGTTTTCACGAATTCCCGTTGCCGAATTTTGTCAGCGCGCATAACATGAGATTATGAGCGATACGTTCAGACGGGTGCTCCACCTCATCCAGCGTCAGGAAGTCCGAGTGTCTGACCACGGCTACGACGAACTGACGGAAGACGATATTGTCGTAAGAGACGTGTTTTCCGGAGTCCGACGGGCCACGGTCGTCGAAGATTACCCGGAATATCCGAAGGGGCCCTGTGTCCTTGTACTGCAGAATGATTCTAGCGGAAACCCGATACACGTCGTGTGGGGAATTCCACGGGGAGCCTCGACCCCTGCCGTACTGGTGACGGCATACCGGCCTGATCCGGACAAATGGTCCAGTGATTTTAGAAGGAGAAGATCATGAGGAAACGGCGGCACAAGAAATTCGTTCATGAGGGACAATACGTTGCCGAGGTAGACGTTGAACTGATCGAGACGGACGAAGGGTGGTCACCGTATTTGTCTGTTGAAGATGCCGAAAAGCTGGACGACGTGCGAGGAGCCTTAAGAAGAGGAGATGTCAGGGTGGCCAGTCGCTTCGCTCGCGTTTTCCTGCTCACCCCCGTTGCAGTCTGAGGAAGCCGTAGAACTACCCGCTGCACCTGGCGGCTGGCGCACGTCGTCATCTTGTCTCGTCTGTCGAATCACCTCTGTTCCGCATCACGGGTTCCTCGACCTGCCGGTGACTAATTGACAGGAAGCCGGTCTGGAGAAACCATCCACAGGAGAGCAAGGCATAAGATCCGCTGTGACTGGTGGCATTCATGGCGGCGCTGCCACTTTTCTCGCGCCACGTTCAACAGCGATGTGGGGAGAAGAAACGATGCCTAGTCTGCCCATGCTGCGGTCGTTCGACGTCGGCGTTTGGTGTTAGAATAAGGAATCTGGAAGCTAGCATGTCATAGATGGTGGACTATAGGAGACCATCTTGAAATTCAGTGAGTTGGTGAGACTGCTTGAAGCTCATGGATTTGAGCTGGTAAGGGAGAAAGGGTCCATCCGATATTATGGGAAGGCTGGCTGGCCTGCATTGATTCGGGTTGACTATCATGGGGCCAAGGAAGTGCCCAGCGGCACCTGCCATCATATACTGAAGTCAGCAGGAATACAGAAGGGAGGAAGCCATGATTGATCTGCCTTATTCTTTGACCATCGAGGCAACGCAGGAACCCGACTACTTCGGGTTTTTTTCTCCTGATCTGGAAGGATTTACGGGGATTGGCCACTCCATCGAGGACTGCGTGTATAAGGCGAAATGGGGAATGAAGGAACACATAGAACTACTCAGAGAACGGGGTCTGCCCGTGCCTCCGAAAGTGAAAGATCCCAAAATCATCGTACAGAACGAAGCCAGGTTGGCGGCATAGGATTGTTCACTGAACCAACCAGTCCACCGGATCGCCGATAAATCCGGCTTGCTGTGAAGGCGCTCCATCACCACTCTGGTCGTGGGGAAACAGCTTGCCCTCGCTTGCCCTTCGCGCTAGATTATGAGTGTGCATGTCGGTCTTGAGTGTGACGGGGGCGCGATCGGGTGGTGGGCTGAGTAAGGGAATAGCTGGTCGCTTCGGGGGTGAGACCCAATGTAAGACTGAGAGCAGGAAGCCGTGGGGCGACCTGCTCTTCTCGTTTTGTACGTGGCGTCGTAAGTCCCGACAATGACCGTCATTCTCGCGAAAGCGGGAATCCGGAAAGGCACTGGATTCCGGGTCAAGCCCGGAATGACAACGCAGCGGAAATGTATGCTGTGGTGTACAGGAGGTAGATCGATGGAGGGAAAAAACTATATTGCGGGAAAATGGGTAGATGCGGTCGGAGAGGCCAGGTTCGAAAGTCGCAATCCCGCCAAGTTCGATCAGGTGCTGGGTACTGTAGCGCTGTCGAATCGGGAGGACGCGGAGCGGGCGGTCGCGGCCGCGAAATCGGCGTTTCATGGCTGGCGCGCACTGTCCCGCGTGAAAAGGGGGGAGTATCTCGACCGCTTCGTCGAAGTCATCAAGTCTCAGACTGATGAGATTACCCGTCTCGTGGCGTCTGAGGCCGGCAAGGCGCATAACGAGGCCAAAGCCGATGTCGTCGAAGGAATCCATATGGCGCAGTACATGTTCGGCCATGCGCGGCTTGCTTCTGGCCAGGTCGTTCCCTCGGAGATCGCTGAGAAGGATGCGTATATGTTCCGTAAGCCGAAAGGCGTGGTGGCGGTTATCAGCCCTTGGAATTTCCCCTTTGCGATTCCTATCTGGCTGATTACGCCGGCCCTACTTGAAGGGAACACGGTGGTCTTCAAGCCGTCCGGGAACACCCCGTTGGTGGGGGAGAAGATCGTGGAGTGCTTTGAGCGGGCCGAACTGCCTCCAGGCGTCCTGAATCTCATTCATGGTACGGGAGAGGATACAGGGTGGCCGCTGGTGACCCACCCCGACGTCGAGGTGGTGCTCTTTACCGGCTCGTATGATGTGGGATCACGGATCAAGGAGACCTGTGTCAAGGACTATCGGAAGATGTACGCCTGCGAGATGGGCGGGAAGAATGCGATGATCGTCTGCAAGGATGCCGATCTTGATCTGGCCGTCCGGGCGGCGATCCTCAGCGCCTTCAAGACAACGGGTCAGCGTTGCACCTCAGCCTCTCGCCTCATTGTCCATGAGAGCCGAATGGAGGAGTTCGCAAACGCCTTTGTTGCCATGGCGAGGCGAATCGTCATCGGCGATCCCCTCGATCCCCAGGTCTTCATGGGGCCGCTCATCAATGAAGGGGCGATGAAGAAGGTGAGTTTCTATAACCTGCTGGCGAAGCAGGAGGGGGCCCACGTGCTGCTGGATGGCGGGCGTCTGGAGGAAGGGGCCTATCGGCACGGATACTTCTTCAGCCCCTTCATCTATCGCATGGCGCATCGGAAGGACGCCAGGGTGCTCCACGAGGAGGTCTTCGGGCCGCATGTTGCCGTGATCCCATTCCGAACGCTGGATGAGGCCATAGCCATCCATAACGATGTGGATTATGGCCTGGCTTGCTCTGTGATCACCGAAGATTACCGGACCGCCCATCGTCTTCGAGAGGAGTGTGAGTTCGGCGTCGGGTACTGGAATCTGCCCACCATCGGCGCCGAGGTGCATCTGCCCTTCGGCGGGCTGAAGAAGAGCGGGACTGGCGTCCCCGCGTCCTGGCCTTTGTTGGATCTTGTCACGCACAAAGTGGCGTGGACCGTAGGTCACAGTTACGAGATCAAAATGGCGCAAGGTCTGAGCGCCGACGTGTAGCCATGACCCGACTGCTGATGTGTCGTCCCGACCATTACGGGATCTACTATGTGATCAATCCCTGGATGGATCGAAGACGCCAGGCGGATCGCGACATCGCGCTGAGACAGTGGGAGGCATTGTATCAACTGCTCACCGACACGTTGCGGGTTCAGGTGGAACTTCTGCCTTCTGTTCCTGGGCTGCCTGATCTCTGCTTCACCGCCAACGCCGGGCTTCTAGTTCATAACTTATTTGTGAGTAGTCGTTTCCGATATGCTGAGCGTGAGGCGGAAGTTCCTCATTTCACACGGTGGTTTCTGGAGCGGAATTACAGGGTCGTGTGTCTTCCCCAACCCGCCTTCTTTGAAGGGGAAGGGGATGCGCTCTTCTGCGGGGATGTGTTGTTCGCCGGATACCGCTTTCGGTCCGAACTGCAGGCCCATCGCCTGCTCGAGGAGCTTATTGAGCTGCCGGTCCATTCCTTGGAGCTGTCCGATCCGTGGTTCTATCACCTCGACACCTGCTTGTGTCTGCTCCAGCCCGGCCAGGCAGCGTACTATCCGGAGGCGTTCAGTCCCGCTTCGCAGCGGCTCTTAAAAGAGACGATCCCTGAACTCTTTCCCGTGACAGAGGCAGAGGCCAGGCGCTTTGCCTGTAACGCGCTTGTCGTTGAAAAGGCGGTAGTCATGAACGCGGACTGTCCCCACCTGTCTCGGACGTTTGCCGAGGCTGGATATCAGGTTCACCAGATTGAGACCACGGAGTTTCTCAAGGCGGGAGGCGGGCCTAAGTGCCTGGCTCTGTTCCTTGATCGGGATGCGACATGAACCATTGGGTCGAGTTGGATAAGCGGTACTTCATGGATACCGGCCACCGGCGTCTCGGGGTTACGCTCGTACGCGGGGACGGGGCGAGGGTCTGGGATGATGCCGGGAAGGAATATCTCGACTTCATTAGCGGATGGGCTGCCTGCAGTCTGGGTCACTGTCATCCTGTCATTCAGGAGACGATTCGGGAGCAGGCATCACGACTTATCTTGGCAAGCCTTGATGTCTATACGACTCCGCAAATTGAACTGGCAGAGCTACTGATCTCCAGAAGCGGTTTGGCGAAAATCTTCATCTGTAACAGCGGCGCCGAGGCGAACGAGGGAGCGGTGAAGTTGGCCAGAAAATATGGGAAGCTGCATCTGGGTGGCGCCTACGAGGTTATCTCGGCTCTGAAGAGTTTCCACGGTCGAACATTGGCGATGGTGGCCGCGACAGGCAAGCCGGAGTATCAGGCCCCCTTTACCCCGCTCCCTGAAGGATTCACGAATGTTCCGTACGACAACCTTCCCGCCCTGCGGGCCGCCGTCGGTAAGCGGACCTGCGCGATCCTACTGGAGCCGATCCAGGGCGAGGGGGGCGTCAATGTTCCGGCTGAGCACTATCTGCAGGAGGTTCGCGCCCTCTGCGACGAGCGGGGCATTCTGTTGATCCTAGACGAGGTCCAGACGGGCTGCGGTCGAACAGGGACGCTGTGGGCATACGAGGGTTTCGGCATCAGGCCGGATATTATGACGGTAGGTAAAGGGCTGGGCGGCGGGGTTCCCATTGCCGCATTTCTGGCAAACGAACGAGCTGCCTGTTTCGGACCTGGCGATCACGGCTCCACCTATGGCGGCAACCCGCTCTGCACTGCGGTGGCCGCTGCGGTCTTACGGTATATTTTAAAGGAAGATTTAGTCGGTAACGCGGCTCGTATGGGGCACTATTTCCAAGAACGGCTTCTGACGTTGCGAGAGAAGTGGGAGATAGTCAAGGAGGTTCGGGGTCGAGGCCTGCTGCTGGCAGTGGAGTTCACGAAGCCGATCGCGCTCTCGATGGCCCAGGCCTGCCGCGAACGGGGTCTGCTGATCAACCCCATTCCGCCTCAAACAATCCGGTTCATGCCCCCCCTGATTATCGGACGCCAAGATGTGGATCAGGCTATGATAATTCTGGAGAGCGCTATTGGCCAGATCGCGCACGTGGTGCCCTCGTCCACAGGAACCCGATGACTGGCGCAGAAACAGTTGTCGAATGCCTGAAGGCTCAAGGGATTGAGCTTATCTTCGGGATACGCGGCCTGCACATTACGCCTGTAGCTGCCGCCGCTAAAAGACAACGTATTCGATTCATCGAGGTCCGGCACGAGCAGTCTGCAGCCTTCATGGCGGATGCCTACGCCAGAGTGACCGGCAGGGTCGGGGTTGTGCTGGCCGGGACGGGCGCCGGCACTGCCGCCACGATGATCGGGATCCAGGAGGCCTATTGCAGCTCCTCGCCGGTGTTGCTCATTGCCAGCCAGATTGAGCGAGCGCATCTGCACAAGGGATGGGGAGACGTCCACGAGGTAAAGGATCAGCATGGTGTAATTTCGAACGTGGCTGAGGCCTGTTATGATGTGAAGACCGTATCAGACATCCCCCACTGCCTGCATGAGATCTTCTCCAGGATGCAGAATGAAAGGCCGCGACCGTACGGGCTGGAGATTGCTGCGGATATTCTGAAGGAGGAGCTTGCTGCTCCCTTCTCATATCAGCCGGCAGTGCGCATGCCAAAACTGGCTGACGAAAAGAGGCTGGAAGAAGCGGTAGAGCTGGTTGCAGGGGCGAGGCGGCCTATCATCTATGCCGGAGGCGGTACGATCGCCTCCGCCGCAGGCCAAGCGATTGAACAATTGGCCGAATTGCTCAATGCCCCGGTGCTTACCAGCATCAAAGGCAAGGGCGCAATTCCGGAGGACCATGGTCTGTCGCTCGGCAATCTGGGGGCCGAGGAACCCGTTCGATCGCTCCTTGCGAAGGCCGATCTGGCTATTGTGGTCGGCACACGATTCAGTAACCGATCAACAGGCAAATGGTCGTTGCGGCTGCCTCCACGATGGATCAGGGTCGACCTGGATCAGCGGCAGTTCGGCCAGACCCATCCAAACATCCAGGGGCGCGATGTCGTCGAACTGGTGGGCGATGCTCACACAACCTTAGAGGCTATTCTTGGAAGACTTGAAAAGCAGCCGTCATCCCAGAAGGGCTTTGAGGGGTCGGAAATTGTCGAGGCCAAGCGGCAGGTCCTGGATAGATTAAAGGCGAACTACCCGATCGAGGTGCGACTCCTTGAAATTATCCGAAGCGCGCTGCAAAGGGATGCCTTTGTGGCCAACGATTCCACCGTTGCCACGTACTGGGCACGCCGATACTTCGAGGTGTACGAACCCGGGACCTTTCTCTGGGCAATGGGAAGCGGGACGATCGGCTTCGGGTTGCCGGCCGCCATCGGCGCGAAGCTCGCAAAACCCGAGAGCCAGGTCCTGGCGCTGTGTGGTGACGGCGGGTTCCTTTACTCCTGTCAGGAGTTGGCGACTGCCGTCAAGCACCGCCTCGCCATTGTTGTCTTACTCTTTAACGATAACGCCTTTGGCGTTGTAGACTATGCCGAGCGAAAGGCGGGCCAACTGTTTGGCGACGAAGCGCTCTGCAACCCAGACTTCGTTGCCTTCGCGAAGTCATTTGGAGCGAATGCAGTGCGGGTCGATTCGCTCGAGCGGATCGGCGAGATCGTTGAGAAGGCGTTCGCGCAAAACCGGCTGACGGTTGTTGAGGTTCCCGCAGCCTTACATGTCCCGCCAGACCTCGTCTGAGGGAAAGGACGCCGTGATCCAAGCGATGTCCTGACCTGTCTCCTCCTTACCCTATGACCCGACCGCCTGTACGCGGACGACGCGCCCGTCGGCCTCGAGGATATCTTCTACACGTGCGTTCCAGAGGGAGCGGAAACGAGCTACCGAGGCGGGGTCGCCATTGGAGAGCGCGGGGCCGATAGCTGCCGGCAGGTCTTTGGAGGTCGGCACCACGTTCGGCTCGTATGTGACATGGACGGTGCGCCCGGTGTCGAGGCGCTCAAAGTCGAACTCGCTGTGGCGCAGATCATCGGTCCGGAAGACGAACAGGTCGCGCCGGCGAAAGCGTCCCGCGCCCAACCCTCCAAAACCGGTTTCAGGTGCGGCGCCGATCGCGACGTTGACCAGTTGTGAGATCGGCCCATACCCAAAGTCCGTCGGACCGCCGTATGCCGTGACCCGTACATTGCCGCGAACGGCCGGCTCATCGCCATACAAGGCTTTGAGCCCATGCCGCAAGACGAGATACGCGCCGGCGACGGTCGGACACATATGGCCCGCCGCTTTCACCAACTCGTCAAAACTGACCGAGATCGGCTCCCCGGGAGCGACCAGTCCCAGGAACTCGAGAAAGGGATCGCGTACGACAATCGGTTCGGGACGCACTCGCAATGAGAGTGCGAGTTGTTCGCGGGGTGTCGACTTCTCCATGCTCATAACGGCTGTATCCTCCTTTTACGCTTCGTGCGATATCGCTGCCAGCTTTCCCAATTCGGCCAGCAGCGGTTCAAGTTCGACGCGATGAATCTGACATGCCTGTCGCAATGTCACCGTGGGGGCCATCGCCGCGCGCATTTCCGGGTTTTGGAGCGGGCGTAAACCACGGCTTACAAGCAGTTCGAGGGCGCCCGGGATGGTCAGCAGATCGGCGACGAGGTTGTCCGCCAGTGGGTCTATGCCTGTTGGACCGGGTGCTACGGTCAGCGGGTGCGCACGCATGGTCATGAATACGTTGACGGCAAACGCAGCAAAGGCTCCGACGCCTAACAGACCGGAAATGGAGATATACGGCCACACTTCGGCCAGACCGGCTACCTCAACCAGCAGTTCGAGGCCGCGTGTGACGATGGTCGCGTTGAGCAGGTAGAAGGTCGCGTCGCGCCATCTCGTGCTCCATAGCGGTGTTCCCGCAAATACCGGGATGAGGCGCGCGGCAACGCCGACGATAATCTGCGTCAGAAAGCCGAGGGTGAACGCATGCCGACCGAAATCCAGGACCAGCGCCGGCATGGGGTTGCCTGTAAACGCCGACACGGCGCTCCAAACGGGTGTGAACACCAGTGCGACGAGCAACCATACATAGGCGACGATCAGAAACTTTTCGTAGCCACGGTCGCCCACTTGGGTCTGATTCTCCCGGGACCCCAGGATACCAAGCCGCAGGACAAACCCCCCTACCATCAATGACAGCGTTGCCCCGGTCAGTACGCGCGCGATTGGAAGCAGTGTCCATGTTTCAATGACAGCCACGCTCACCCATGCCAATACCGCCAATTGATAGCAGGCGAATAGTACACTGCTTGTCCGTTGAGATAATGGCGGCAGGCCCAGGAACACCGGCACGATGCGTAAACTCATGCCAAGAATCCATGAACCCGCGAAACCCCACAGCGCCGCTTCCCACACGGCCGGTTGGAGCGGATCGGCCCATGCAGCCGTGACAACGGCCAGAGTGGCCGCAACCGCCAGCCATGCACAGCCGGCGCGTAGATAGCGCTCGAAGCCCTCCGGCGTCGGCGGGCCGGCAGCCAGGCTGCAATGGATAACCCATCCGAAACCTGACGCTGCCGCAAGCAGCGCAATGGCGCCCATCAACTGCGACGGCCCAACGACCGGCGGCCCGACGAGCAGGCCGACGGCGACGGCAAGCACGCCGCCAGTTTCCAGCCAGAATGATGCCGAGGCCACGCCAGGCGCGGCAAGCGGCGCCCCTTTAAAGCGCGGGATGACGTGGTAGGCGACACCCATAATGAAGAGGGCAGCGAAGCCGAAGACCTGCGTGTACCCGTGCGCCAGTCTCGCGGCGTCCGTCGGCAGTCCGTCGAGGAAATTCCAGGGAAGCGTAAGCGTGGCAAGGGTCAGCGCGCCGAGCGTACTGCCGAAGGTGAGCGCAAAAAGCAGGCTGGCGGCGAAGAACCGGACGTAGCCCGTCGGCCGGGGAACGGCGGGCGTGACAATAACCGCACGTGGCGCGGGTGTGGGCGCCGCCGCTACCTCGTAGGCGGGCGAGGCGCAAGGATGCACAGCCGCTGGTGCAACGGCGGCAGACCGTTCACGCGGCGCGCCCGCTCGATTCAAAGCCGTAAGCAGTTCGTCGAGATCAATATTGCGGACGTGCGCGGCCTCGGCGAGCGTTGCGCTGCCTCCGCAGCATGTGTCGATTCCGTGCGCATTCAGGACCCGGCTGAGGGTCGGATTGGTATGCACGACATCGTCAACTGTCGTTGCGCTCGTGAACGCGACGGCAACGAATCGTTCACGCGGCTCGCCTTCTCGGTTCAAAGCCGTAAGCAGTTCGTCGAGATCAATATTGCGGACGTGCGCGGCCTCGGCGAGCGTTGCGCTGCCTCCGCAGCAGGTGTCGATCCCGTGCGTATTCAGGATCCGGCTGAGAGCTGGGTTAGCATGTACGACATCGTCAACTGTCGCTGCGCTCGTGAATTGCTGTGCGCCCATTTACCGGCTCATCGTGCAACATCTGTGCATGATTAGGCAGACATCGCCCACTACACTACCTACCTTAAAAAATTGGAGAGCCTCCAAGGGGCAGATTGGCAACACATCGGGTCAATCGGGAGGGCCTGGGAGCCCCGGTGAGGGCTACCGCGCCAAGGAAGTGGCTTCCAATCCTGCCTGTTAAAAAATATAGCTGAAGCGCTAGGGGAGGTCAAGGCAAACGTAGATATGTTCAGCGCGCTTCGTCGAGCCGATATACGGCATGACAGGCCACGCAGTTGCCGGTCAGCTTCGCGAGCCCACGGAGGATATCAGCGTGACTGCCACCGGCTTTAATCTGGTCGGCCAGCATATCGAATCCCCGATGGGTGTGCATGCCTAGCTCCAGGAACGGTTGGGGAAGCAGTGACTTGATATGTGGATCAGTGTCGGCGGCTACCGCCATGCCCGACGCGCGGGCCGCATTCTCCGCCGCAGGGAGGTCATTGGCCGCTAGGCCCTGCACGATGCCGCCTACAGACCCGAGCATCTGGCGCATCTCGGCAAGAATCATATCTCGATGGATTGGGGCGAGTGCCAGCCGTTGTCGCGTGTCCGTTGAGGATTTGTGGGGTTCAACGGCAGAAGCGTTGCTGAGGCACCCAAGGACGATGGCTCCCACTACCCCCACCCAGATTCCGATCGATGTGATCCTCATGTTGGTGATGTCCTCCTTTTTGTTCTTACTGTTTCGCACGGCTCTACACCCCCGGTTGCCGGGTAAAGCCAGCCCATAGAATCGATGAAGTCTGGCGGCGCTCACACGACCCTGCGCTATTCGGGATGTTTTCCGGATCGGGAGTGAGCCATGGACATTGTCCAGTTGCCTTCTGAGACTTGTTTTATTGGAGCATTCGCCGTTTGCCACAGATTGACCGCCAGACACACGACGGCCCCCCATCCGAGTGTCCCTGAGATCGCAAAGATCGTTTGGATAAGCAGGTCGCCAGCGGGAAGCCCGTCAAGCACCCAAGACGGCAGTAGTAACGGGACAACACGGCAGAACACCGCCGCACTGCCCAACCAAAAGGTGGCATCGACTAATGCAGTACTGGCCACCCGTTTTCTCCGCATGAAGCCGGGCAGCATCCGAACCGACGCACCGAAAATGAGGTGGCTGATGAAGCCGAGGAGATACATGTGACGGATCGCATCCGCTGCGATCGGGATCGAATAGCCTAGCAGGATGGCCGCGCCGCTCAGGAGTTCCATGCACGCGCCAAGGATAAGCCATGTATAGGCGGCGTAGACCAGGCGTTCGAACCGGCCGAACTCTCCATAATCCGGTAAGCCCGGTCGCGTGGGCGGACGATCCGGTCCGGTATCAAGAAAGCGGGCATGGCGCCCCAGGGGTCGGCGGCGGGTGAGCAGATCCAATTGCCACACGAACCAGAGGATGACCCCCCCCTTCAGCAACATCCCCAAAGCGATGATCAATCTGGTGGCGTCCGGCGCGAGCCCTGCCAGGGGAGGCGCCGCTGGGACCAGTTGCAGCAATATGGACAGGAGATACGCATATCCGATGCCGTAGACCGGCCAATCTGGGGCCGGCAGAGCCAGATACAGCGGAAAGAGACGCACCGAAAGCGCGAAGGCCACCGGTAGGAGCACGAGACTAACGAAGATTTGAACGGCAAACTCGTTCCAGGCCGTGTTCACGGTAGTGGTGCTGTTCAGGGCCAGATGAAGCAGCACGAACAGGTTGAGACCCGCATAGAGGACCCAGCCGGTCGCCATCATGGCAAAATATGGTTTGACCGCACTTAACGCTGGAAGTCTTCTGGCCTGATCGCTCCCGCGTATGGTCGCAATCAGGAGCGAAACGTACAGGACAATTGCCCCCCCTTCCAGCAGTCCGGAGGCGCTTACCAGCCAACTGAGCGGAGCAAACAGGGGGCTCTCCTCAAGGGAGGCCAGAACCGTACCCCCGATCGCCCGGAGCAACAGCCCCGGCGCCATTAACCAAAGAATGTAGTTTATCCGTTCGGGATGTGGCAGGGGGAAGCTGGCCAGTCGTGGGATGAAATGCAGGCTGATGCCCATGATGAATACGCCTGCCCAGCCGACAAGTTGCAAATGCCCGTGTGTCTGGATCAGCGCGTAGAAACCCTGCCCTGCGGGCAGGCCGTAGCCGATCACGACTGCCAGATAGGCGCCGAACGCAAATCCTCCGACGATCGCGGTTGTCAGCGATGTCCAGATGAAGCCGGAGTGAAACTCGGCATATTGCTTCACTCTGAGGTGTACCTTTCAGTATCTAGTGGTTGTACGTCTGCGGGGAGACCGGAGACATTCCGTATGCCTCCGCCGATGATCAGCCGCGCAGAGCGGTACCAAGTTGTGTACGCCCACGCCCACTCGAACAAGACGATAAAACGGTTTCGAAAGCCGATGAGAAAAAAATATGAATAAATATCCAGGCAATCCAGGCGAGGAAGCCGGAAAGTTTCACCATCCCAAAATCTGCAACGGCTGCTGCCCGCCCGATGGTGGTCAGGCTTCCCCTGTCCACGTAGCGAAACGCCTCACCGGGAAATCCTTGACACCTCCGCAGGATGTTGTGAGTCGCGTGGCGACCTTGCTGGACGGCAACAGGAGCAAGGCCTGGCAATTGATGGCCTGCGTGATCGGCAATCGCAGCCAGATCGCCGATCACAAATACTTCCGGATGACCGGGAATGCTCAGATCCGGTTCCACCAGCACCCGGCCTGCGCGATCAAGCGGCACTCTGAGCGATCGAGCCAGAGGTGAAGCTGTGACCCCCGCGGCCCAGAGCACTGTTGTGGTAGGGATGTATTCGTCGCCAATCATAACGGCGTCAGGCTGGATCGCCGTCACCGGGGAATTTGTCCGCACATCCACGCTGAGTCGTCTCAGCGATGCCTCGGCCTTGGTGGAAAGATCTTCGGGAAATGATGGAAGAACTCGCGGTCCGGCTTCAACCAGAATAATGCGAGCGTCTCGTGGATTGATCGTACGAAAATCTCCCACCATCACCTTACATGCGATTTCGCCGATCGCTCCTGCCAGTTCCACACCAGTCGGCCCTCCGCCCACAATGACAAACGTGAGTAACGCCCGCCGACTGGCCTCATCCGGTTCACGCTCGGCCTTTTCAAAGGCGAGCAGGATGCGACGCCTGATTTCCAGCGCATCATCTACATCCTTCAGTCCCGGCGCATAGACCTCCCACTCGGGATGTCCAAAGTAAGAATGACATGCGCCTGTTGCCAGAATCAGATAATCGTAGTCGATCTCGCCATCCTCCAGGATAACCTTTCGGACGTTGACATCAACCGTAGTCGCCTCCGCCAGAAACACCCTTGTATTGTTCTGCCTGTTCAAGGCACAGCGTATGGGATAGGCGATGTCGGCAGGAGAGAGGCTCGCGGTTGCAACCTGGTACAACAAGGGTTGAAACAGATGATAATTTCGACGATCGATCACCGTGATCCGGACATCTGTATCTTTCAGGGACCGCGCAGCATAAAGGCCTCCGAACCCAGCGCCGACAATCACCACATGAGGGCGATCGTAAACGCTCATGGCCTTCCCTGTACCGCCAGCCGCTTTTCCACATACGCCTTCAACCGTGTTCCCTCAGATTTCTTGACTGCAGCCGCGAGTATGAGCAAGGTGATTTTTGCGCCAATAGGAAGTTTGAAGCAGCAGGGGAGGTTAAGGAAAACGTTGAGACGTGAGGGCGTGCTGAGACGGTTCGAGGGGTGGTCGGCGCAGGTGGTAAATAACCTGCAAGGCGCGACCACCCCGATCACCGTCATCCGTTACAGCTTCGCAGCCTCGCTGGCCAGGTAGCTTGCCACACCCTCGGTGGTAGGCCGCATCCCCTTGGCCCCATGTGTCCACCCGGCCGGGCAGACCTCTCCATGCGCCTCGGTGAACTGGAGCGCATCCACCATGCGAAGCATCTCATCCACATTGCGCCCGAGCGGCAGGTTGTTGACCACCTGGTGTTGGACGGTGCCGTTCTTGTCGATCAGGAACGAGCCGCGCAGGGCCACTCCGCCCGGCAGCAGTACGTCGTATTCGCGAGCGATATCCTTTGTAAGGTCGGCGACCAGCGGATAGCCTACCGCACCGATGCCACCCTTATTGACAGGGGTGCAGCGCCATGCGGCATGGGTGAAATGTGAATCCACCGAGCAACCGATCACCTGCACGCCGCGCTTGTTGAACTCGGCCACGCGATGATCAAAGGCGATAATCTCAGAAGGGCAGACGAACGTGAAATCAAGGGGATAGAAGAAGAGCACAACATACTTGCCCCAGTAGTCGGACAGTCTAAAGTTCTCCTTAAAGCTGCCGTCCGGCATGACGGCGGTTGCGGTAAAATCAGGTGCATGCTTGCCTACGAGTACGCTCATCACTCCTCCATGTTTGTGTGGGTTGATTCCAGGGTACCGATACAATGCCGCATTATAATCGTTGTCGTATCCTGCTGGCAACGTCGAAGTATCGTCGCCGGGGTGGGATTGGACGCCACCAGCCAGGATGGGGCTGAAGGCGCCATGATTCAAGCCGCTCTGACCTGTCTTCGTGATGGACATCCCTCCCGATCTGTGATAGGAAATCGTTGTTCCTGTGCCTTGCAAAAGGGCTTCTACAGACGCAATACATCGCCAAAGGGAGAGTGCAGAACATGCTGAAAACATTTCATCAAAGCTGCCGGTTCCTCGTGATAGTGCTTCTGTTGTGGTTCGCTCATATCTCGTCGGCCGCCGCGGCTGGACTGATGGCCTATGCGACGAATGAAAAATCGGATGACGTATCGGTCATTGACACCGCAACCCAGAAGGTTGTCCAGACTATCACGGTGGGCAAGCGACCGAGGGGTGTGGCGATTTCGCCGGACCGACATCGCGTGTATATTGCCAACGGTAATTCCGACGACATCAGTGTCATCGATTCCGAGGCCGGTAAGGTCGTGGAAACGTGGCCTGCCGGCGTCGATCCCGAGGGGGTAGCGCTCAGTTCCGACGGAGCCCGCCTGTACGCGGTGAACGAGAACGGTGGAACAGTTACGGTGATCAATACTAAAACCGGCACAGTGATGGCCACCATCGAGGTTCAGACCGAACCCGAATCGATTGTCCTCAGCCCCGATGGTCGCCTGGCCTACGTCTCCAACGAGACATCCAGCACCATCTCGGTCATCGATACCTCGGCCCTCAAGGTCGTGGCAACCATCCCGGTCGCGAAGAACCCCCGCGGGATCGCCTTCAGCCCGGACGGCAAGTACGCGTATGTGGCGAGCGAGCAGGCGGAGCCCGGCATCCTATCGGTCATCGAGGTGGCCCGGCACCGGGTAATCAAGAAGATTCCCGTAGGCGAACGGCCGGTCGGGGTGGTGGTAACGCGGGATGGCCGCAAGGTCTATGTGGCGCATGGACGAACCAATGCTGTCTATGTGATCGATGCCAGCACCTTGACCATCACCAAACAGATCCCTGTAGGCCAGCGGGCCTGGTATCTGGCCTTTACGCCCGACGAGCAGCGCCTCTACGTCGCGTGTGGTCGCAGCGACGCAGTGTCGGTGATCGACGTTGCGGGCGAGAAAGTGATTGCTACTGTCCCGGTTGGGAAGATGCCGTTTGCCGTCGGTATCTCGAAATAAGCAACTACGCCTGTCGGCGGGGAGATGCCTCTTGACCTGGACTATCTCGCAGGTATACCCGGGATTGGATGGCGGTGAGCGCGCGAAGCGGTATGGGGAGCGTAAGGTTAGTCGCAAAAAAGGAGGTTCACGATGCCAAAGTATCTGATTGAGCGTGACATCCCCGGGGCAGGCAAGCTTTCGGCTCAGGAGCTTCAGGCCATCTCGCAGAAGTCGTGCGGCATACTCGGCAAGCTGGGGCCGCAGATTCAGTGGGTCCACAGCTACGTGACCGATGAGAAGGTTTATTGTGTCTACATCGCGCCCGACGCCGAAATGGTGCGAGAGCACGCCCGCCAAGGCGGCTTCCCGGCGAACCGGATCTCGGAGATCAGATCGGTAATCGATCCCACAACCGCTGAAGAGTGATCCTGGCCATCAATGCTCCTGTTAGCTGGCACCGGCTCTCCAACGGCGGCTTGGAGACTGTCAGCGCTGCCATCCACTGGGTCAAAAAGACCGCGAGATTCCGCAACGTCGAGTACTTCAAAACGGTGATCTACTTTCATTGTCGAGGAGCAGCCCTTTGTTAAAAAAATGCTTGACATGATTCTTTGTGGTAGCTATAAATACTGAGTAACTCAATCGACTTACTCGGTATTAGCTAGGTGATTCGAAATGAAGGTATCCACGAAGGGTGATTACGCGACACGAGCGATGCAGGATCTGGCTCTCCATTATGAGAAAGGGCCGATTCAGATTGAAGAGATCGCTCAACGACAACATCTCCCCGTACGTTATCTGGAGCAGATTCTGTTGAGTCTCAAACGAGCCGGCTTTCTCGAGAGCAAGCGGGGTATGAGTGGGGGCTACTATCTGGCCAAACATCCCCGGGAGATCACCGTCGGGGCCATCATCAGAACCATGGAGGGTCCGATTATTCCTATTTTCTGCGTGGGGAGCGGGCCGCGAGAGATCTGCATCGAAGAGCCTCACTGCTGCCTTCGGGATATCTGGGCTGACGTCCGCGATGCCGTAGTGAAGATTGTGGACCACACCACGCTTGAAGACCTCTGCCGTCAAATCCATACGAAACAGGAGCGAGGGGGGGTAAGCTACCAGATCTAACCGGTCTGGGCTGCCTGGAGGTTAAACTCGTCGATGCCACGTTTGGTTCGAAATGCCCTGGAACTGATAGGCGACACGCCGCTGGTGCAATTACAACGAATCGCGCGTTGCGGATCCGCTCGGATTCTTGGAAAGCTGGAGTCATGTAATCCAGGTGGAAGCGTAAAAGATCGGATCGCCTTGGCAATGATCGAGGAGGCAGAGCGGAGGGGGCGTCTGAAGCCGGGTGACACGATCGTCGAGCCGACCTCCGGTAATACAGGGATCGGGCTTGCGATGGTGGCTGCCGTCAAAGGGTACCGCCTGATCCTGACGATGCCGGAGGATATGAGCGTGGAACGGCGGAGGCTGGTCAGTCGGTTCGGAGCCGAGGTGATCCTGACCCCGGCCATCGAGGGGATGAGCGGCGCAGTCTATGCCGCGGAATCTCTCGTGGCGCAAAATCCAGGTTACTTCATGCCGCAACAGTTTGTGAATCCGGCCAACCCGGCTATCCACCGCCTTACCACGGCGCAAGAGATTCTGAAAGCGACTGATGGACAGATCGATGCCTTTGTGTCAGGCGTCGGGACTGGTGGGACGATTACCGGAGTGGGCGAAGTGCTGAAAAGGGAAATCCCTGACGTTCGGGTGGTCGCGGTGGAACCGGCCAGATCCCCCGTCTTGCAGGGGGGTAGAGCCAGGCCGCATGGCATCCAGGGGATCGGCGCGAGCTTCGTGCCCGGCGTGCTGAATATGCAAGTGGTTGATGAAATTATCTCAGTAGAGGATGAGGATGCCTATCGGATGGCGTCTCGCCTGGCCAGGGAGGAGGGCCTTCTGGTGGGGATCTCAGCCGGAGCCAACGTCTTTGCCTCGACGGTGGTTGCCGAACGGCTTGGAACCGGAAGGGTTGTGGTGACAATCCTCCCCGATACAGGGGAACGGTACCTGTCGGTCTCACTCTGACCTATAAGGGAGTAAACGCATGAATGGCTATCGTGGCGTGGAGGTCTCTCAGGCGAGCAGATCAGCGGAGGGTGACCGCAGGGAGGCGATCCGTGTCTACATCCCGACCCCGTACCGAGGACTGACTCAGAATCAGCCCCTGGTGAAGGGACGAGGGGATAATCTGGTGGAGCTTCTGGAGGATCTGGAAACGCGCTTTCCAGGGATCCACAGACATGTATTCGACAAGATGGGCGAACTCCACCGTCACCTCAACGTCTATGTGAACAATGTGGCGGTAGAGGAATTGGGGGGGAAGCGGACCGCGCTCAAGGAGGGAGACGAGGTGGCTTTGATTCCGGCCATGGCGGGGGGGGCTGTTCCGTTCAACGAAGAGCAGGTCCGGCGCTACAGTCGTCACATCATCCTCCCTGAGGTGGGCGGGAAGGGACAGCGCAAGCTCTTGAACAGTTCCGCGTTGCTCGTCGGGGCGGGTGGTCTGGGCTCCCCTGCGGCTCTGTACCTGGCCGCTGCCGGCGTCGGTCGCCTCGGCATCATCGACGCTGATGTTGTGGACCTGAGCAACCTGCAACGCCAGATTCTCCACCACATGGATGATGTGGGACGACCGAAGGTTATCTCGGCGGTTGAGACGATCGGCCAGATCAATCCCGACGTGAAGGTAGAGCCGATTCAAGCGGTCCTCTCCTCAGCCAATGCCAAGGATGTCATCAGCCAGTATGATCTGGTGGTGAATGGCTGCGATAATTTTCCGACCCGATACCTGGTCAACGACGCCTGCGTGCTCTTGAAGAAACCCCTCGTGGACGGGTCGATCTTCAAGTTCGAAGGACAGGTGACGGTCTTTATCCCCGGTCAAGGCTGCTATCGCTGCCTGTATCCCGCCCCCCCTCCCCCAGGGCTTGTCCCGAGTTGCCAGGAAGCCGGCGTACTGGGCGTTCTGTGCGGCATTGTCGGCAGTCTGCAAGCGATCGAGGCGATCAAGCTGCTGCTCGGGATCGGCGATTCCTTGGCCGGACGGCTCCTCTTCTTTGATTCGTTGGGGATGGAGTTCAGGCAGGTTAAGGTACGGCGCGACTCGGACTGCCCGGTGTGCGGCGACCATCCGACGATTACCGATCTGATCGATTATCATGAGTTCTGTGGAGTGCCGGGTGGTGATCACTGAGACGACGACCAGTACAGCCATGATCCGGATGGTGGGCTTGGGCCTCATCGTCGGGGTGGCCTTCGGATACGCCCTGCAGCGCGGTCGCTTCTGCATGAACTCGACGTTTCGCGATATCCTGTTGGCGAGGGATTTCACGCTGCTGCGAGCCTACCTGCTGGCTCTTCTGATTCAGATGGTCGGAGTGAGAGCGATGGCGGCGTTGGGCCTGTTCGGGTTAGGCATTGCACCATTTTTCTGGATGGCGACTCTCTTCGGTGGATTTGTCTTTGGCCTCGGTATGGCATTTTCCGGCGGGTGTGCGAGCGGGAGCACGTACCGGTCCGGCGAGGGGATGGTAGGGTCAATTATCGCGCTGCTCGGCTTTGTGTTCGGGATGACTATGACGAATGACGGCGTGTTGGAGCCGATACAGGCGGCCTTTCGAAGTTGGGTCGTTGAGATCGACGGTCAGCCTGCGACGCTGGATCGCCTCTTGGGCGTGAGCCCTTGGGTACTGGTTGTGACGTTCGTGGCGATTGGCGGATGGTGGCTTGTGAAAAGCCCATCCGGCGGCTACCAGAGAGGGTGGAGTTGGGCAAGGAGCGGGATCATCATCGGCCTGATCGCGACGGCTGCCTGGCCGATCTCCGCCCTCACCGGAAGGGAGTACGGTCTCTCGATCACCGAGCCGATTCGAACCATCTCGGGGTTTCTGTTCACAGGTGAGACCTCCCTGCTTACCTGGGGGAGTTTTATGTGGGTAGGGATCATTGCGGGCGCTTACGTGGCGGCGCGGTCGCATGGAGAATTTGCCTGGCGCGCCCCCGGCGCTCAGCGCCTGCTCCAGGCTCTCGGGGGTGGTCTGCTGATGGGTGTGGGGGCGGCCATGGCGGGCGGCTGCAACATCGGCCACGGATTGACCGGAGTGCCACTTTTTGCGCTGAGCAGTATGACGGCGACTCTCAGCATTATCCTGGGAGTCTGGACTGGAGCCTATCTGTTATTCGGCAGTGTGGCATTTGAGCGTGGGGTGCGAAGCGTCCAGCGGGCGTAGTGTCTCCCGAACGTGGGGCCGAACGAGAAACGGTGAAGAAGCGATGACAACGTACTCCCTTGATGTGACTGGAGAGATCTGCCCGTATCCTTTGATGTTGACCAAGCAGAAGATGGGGGAGCTCACGACCGGCGATCAACTGGTGGTGATTGTCGATTACCCGAAATCGGTCGAAGACATCCCCAGGTGGGCGAAAGAAGAAGGTTACTCAGTCCTCGCCATTTCGGAAGTCGGCAGAACGCAATGGGAAATCGTTCTGGAAAAAGCCTGAGCTGTATGATGAGTGGAGGAGGAAAAATGAGTAAGGCGCCTGAGCAGGTAGCTGAGTCCCTCGATCTGAAGGGTGAGGTATGCCCCTACACGTTTGTGAAGACGAAATTGGCATTGGACGAGCTACAACGTGGCCAGGTGCTGAGAGTCATTGTGGACAACCTCGGCTCCGCTGAGAACGTTCCCAGAAGCCTCCAGAGTGAAGGGCACGTAGTGGTAGGTGTGACGAAACTGAATGACACTGACTGGACGATTACGGTGAAAAAGGCCTGACCCCCGTAGCAGGGGTAGGGTGGGCCGGGGACGAGACAGCCGACCTGCCTGTGCGATGCACGCAGACAGGCAAAGAGGACATGAATGAAATCAGTCGATATTCTTGATGCGATCGGGCACACACCGCTGGTGGAACTGCCGCGGATGAGTCCCAAGAAAGGGATCCGGATCTTCGCCAAACTGGAGGGAGCCAACCCGACCGGCAGCTTGAAGGATCGAATCGTCAAGTACATGATCGCGCAGGCCGAGCGGAGCGGCGAGTTGACAAAGGACAAGACGATTCTGGAGCCGACGAGCGGCAACACCGGTATCGCCTTGGCCATGATCGGGAGGAGGAAGGGGTATAAGGTCAAGGTCGTGATTCCGGAAAACGCTACCCCGGAGCGGCGTCAGCTTCTGGAGATCTTCGGCGCCGAGTTGATCTATTCTGACGGGACGAAAGGGAGCAACGGCGCCATTGAGTTGGCGCAAAAACTGGTGGCGCAGGATCCGACCCTCTACATGCCCTTTCAGTACGGCAATCCGGCCAATCCGATGGCTCACTATGAAACCACCGGTGTGGAGATTCTGAATGATCTCCCGGATGTCGATGTCTTTGTGGCCGGTCTTGGGACCGGCGGAACCCTGATGGGCGTCGGTCGGCGGCTGAAGGAACATAACCCCAAGACCAAGGTTATTGCGGTAGAGCCCAATCCTGGCGATCTGGTCCAGGGACTTCGGAGTCTGGATGAGGGTTTCATCCCCCCGATTCTCGACACGAGCCTCCTGGACGGCAAGATCATGGTCGATTCCCGCTGCGCGTTTGCCGCCACCAGAGATCTGACCAACAAGGAAGGGATCTTTGCGGGCGTCTCCTCCGGAGCTGTTGTGCATGTGGCGATCAGGGCGGCACACCGTATGGAGAAGGGTAATATCGTCGTGATCCTGTGCGATACCGGATGGAAGTATATCAGTCTGGGTGTCTGGCACAAGGAGTTTCCGGAGTTGGGCGAGAACATGTACAGTCACCTCTGGTGGTAGGCCTGTGGTGAGCCCTGTCGAACCGATAATTCTTACCGAACGGGAGCTGAACGAGATCTTCGCGCACGCCGAAGAGGCGTTTCCCGAAGAGGCCTGCGGGATCGTCATCGGCAAGCAGGACGATCCCGGCACGAACCTCGTCCGCAGATGCGGAAATCTTGCAAATCAGTATCACCAGGACGATCCGATTCGGAATCCGAGAGATGCAAAGACCGCCTACATCATGGACTCGAAGGATCTGCTGCGGATTCAGAGCGAAGCGGATGCGAAAGGGTTCGAGTTCGTCGTGCTCTATCATTCACATCCGGATCATGAAGCCTACTTCTCCGAGACCGATCGAGATCTGGCGTTGTTCGACGGCGAACCGGTGTGGCCTCAGCTACGCTATCTCGTCGTATCAGTGAAAAAGGGAAAGGTCTCGTACTTCAAGGTATTTAGTTGGAACTCTGCCGAAAAACAGTTTACAGCAGAACCATCAGCGGTCTGTGGACTCATCGACTAGCACATGATGAACCTTGACGCCGGATACATCACACTTATCGGCATCACGCTCTTTGCGGCCACCGTCAATGGGGCGCTGGGATACGGATTTTCGTCGCTGACCGTTCCGGTCGCCCTTATCTTTTATTCCAACCGGATCTTGAACCCCGCCCTGGTGTTGGTGGAGGTGGTGCTCAATAGCTACGTGCTCCTCGTCAATCGTAGGAGCATCCCGAAGGTCTGGAAGAGGGTGCTGCCGATAGTGTGTGGCCTTATTCCGGGCATTATCGTGGGGAGCTATACCCTGTCGAGGGTCAGCCCGGAATGGCTCAAGCTGGTGACGTATCTCATTGTGCTGCCCTTAATCCTGCTGCAGGCGGCCGGGGCAAGACGGCCGATTCGGTCCGAACAGCTCATTGGTGTCCCGTTCGGCGCCGGCGTCGGTATCTGCTATTCGGTAACGACGATCTCCGGTCCTCCGCTGGCGCTCCTATTCAATAATCAGGGCTTTGTCAAAGGCGAGTTTCGAGCCGCCTTGGGGCTGATCCGAGTGGTCGAATCAACCGTGACAGCGACCGCATACTACCTTCTCGGTGTGTACGCTACGGCAGGTACGGGGCTCTTGCCGTCGATCGTTCCAAGTGTCGCGATAGGGATTCCGATAGGGGCCTACATCATCAGACGGATGAATGCTGAAACGTTCAGAAGAATCTGTATGAGCTTTGATGCCTGGGTGGTGGGCTTCGGCCTATCCAAGGTGTTGATCGATCTGAGGTTGGCGGCAAGCTCGAGTGCATACGTTGTCTGGCTGGGCGTTATCCTGATCGATCTGACGATGCTCTACGGCTTCTTTATGAGGGGGCCGGAGATCTCAACGGCTGCGTTGGCTGTCGATGTTCCTGACGGCAGTTCCAGCCTCATACCTCAAAAAGCACCGGCTGTGACCCCGGATGATCTGTCTACGTGAGTCTATGTCCGGGCAGTCGGCGGGCAATGAATGATGGAGAGGGTAATCATGAATGATGCGAACGAACCGGTGGGCGGCGAGCAGCCGGTACACGTCTCAACTCCGATAAACGGACGAATCAGTCACGAGAGGGTGCAGTCCGCTGACGGGTCCTCCTGGGCCAACGAGGGGGATATCGACACCTTCGATCAGTTCGTCCAACGGTTTTGGAATGGGGAGATCTCTCAGGACGAGTTTAAGCGGTTCCGCCTGCAGAACGGGATCTATGGGCAGCGGCAGGAAGGGGAACAGATGTTCCGGATCAAGATCCCGTGGGGCGGGCTCAGCGCGGCCCAACTGGAGCTGCTTGCCGAGTTGGCGGCCAAGGCTCCAAACGGGGTGGCCCACGTGACGACCCGTCAGAACATCCAGTTACACTTTATCAAGCTTGAGCAGGTCACGGGGCTGATGAGGAGTCTGGCCTCGGTCGGGCTGACGACCAGAGAGGCCTGCGGTAACACCGTCCGCAACGTCACGGTTGGACACTGTGCCGGGGTCTGTCCTCAAGAACTGTTCGACGTCACCCCGTATGCCGAGACGATTGCGCGATTTCTGCTGCGCAATCCGATGAACCAGAACCTGCCCCGGAAGTTCAAGATCGCGTTTTCCGGCTGCCCCGACGACCTTGGTCTCAGCCCCATGCAGGATATCGGGGCACGCGCTGCGCTCCGATCTGCGGCGGGAAAGGAGGAGCGGGGCTTTCAGCTCTATGTCGGGGGCGGTCTGGGTCCCATTCCACGCCTTGCGGAGTTACTCGAGGAGTTTACGCCGGCGGATCGGCTCCTGCCGACTGTCGCCGCTATCGTACGTGTATTCGACCGCCTCGGTAACCGTGACGATCGACATAAGGCCAGGATGAAGTTTGTGTTGAACAGGCTGGGGATTGAGGCGTTTCGAACGCTGGTGTTCCAGGAGCGGACCGGCCTCGATTCCACAATGGCCGGGCAGTTCCCCGCTCTTGTCGTGTGGGACAAGGTCCCGCTTCATCGTACATCGGTGGTTTCGGCGACCTCCCCCAGGGAGCCGGACGATCCTGCCTACCGGCGATGGCGGGCCACCAATGTTCTGAAGCAGAAGCAAGTCGGGTATACCATGGTCTACATTCGCCTTGAACTCGGGGACATTACCTCAGCACAGCTCAGAACCCTTGCCTTCGCGGCGCGCGAGTTCGGCGATGGCGCAGTCCGCAGCACGAACCAGCAGAACTTCGCCCTCAGGTGGATTCCCTCCGAGCGCCTGCCCGCGCTCTACCGGGTGCTGAGCGCGGTCGGTCTGGCGGTGCCATCGGCTGAACGGCTGGCGGATGTGACCGCCTGCCCAGGCGCTGATACCTGCCAGCTCGGAATTACCTCCTCTCGCGGCTTGGCGGCTGCCCTGGGAGCCCTCTGTGATGATGAATTGAAGGGCCTGGCGGATGAGACGGGGATTCGGATCAAGATCTCCGCCTGTCCAAACTCTTGTGGCCAGCATCATCTTGCAGATATCGGATTGTATGGCGGCGCCAAAAAGTTCAATGGCCAGCAGGTGCCGACCTATGAGATGTTACTTGGCGCGAAATTGACGCCAGGCCAGGCGAGTTACGCTAAACCGGTGGCGCGGATTCCGGCAAAGAATGTTCCGGGTGCGGTGGAGGCGGTCCTCCATCTATATCAGAAAGAGCGACAGGATGGGGAATCGTTCAACAACTTTTTGGATCGCTATGGGCTGGAGTCAGTAAAGACGGTTCTTGCGCCGTTTACAGACCTGCCACCGGTCTCTGAGGCGCCGGATCACTATCTTGACTATAACGCTGAAGAGGCGTTCTCTGTCCACATCGGTCCAGGCGAGTGCGCCTCGTAGTGGTCGGATCGAGAGATTGCTGAAGTGGGTTGGAAAGGTCGGCATAAAATGACGAGAGGAGACGGAATGAAGAAACAGATTGTCAGGCTGATCCCATGGATAACCGGACTGGCCTTAGGTGTGGGAGTCATGTGGATCGGCCAGGCGCACGCATTCGAGTTATGGGTGACGAATCAGGAAGATCATACCGTCATTGTGATCGATACCGAGACCAACAAGGTAATAGATACCATTACTCCAGGCGGTAAGAAGCCCCACAATATTGCCTTTTCGCCTGATGGCGCCTACGCCTTTATCGCGAATGCCGCCTCAAACGATGTGAGCATGGTCGACACGAAGACGAGGAAGCTGATTGCCACATTACCCGCCGGAACCAAAGCCCATGGTCCTGCCGTCACTCCGGATGGGCGGCAGCTCTGGGTAGCGAACCCTGGGTCAAATGATGTGACGGTCATTGATCTTGGGCGTCGGCAAACGATCGAGACAATTCCTGTCGGGAAAGCTCCTGCGCTCGTAGTCTTTGATCCGAAGGGCGCGCGAGCCTATGTCAGCAACGGGGGTTCCGGAGACCTGTCGGTCATCGATGTGAAGAGTCGAAAGATCGTCACGACGATCGAGGCTGGGCGGGGCGCCATGGGAACGGACGTGACCTGGGACGGTAAGCTCCTGTTGGTTACAGCGGGAGATGTGGATCAGGTCGACGTCATCCATCTCATGAATCATCAGGTTGCGGCAAGGATTGCCCGCGATGGCGAGCCTCATGGTCTGGTCATCTCACCCGATGGGAAGCAGGCGTATGTGGCCAGTCGTAAGGCGAATATCGTTTCGGTTATCGACTGCAAGGCATTGAAGATCGTGAAAGATATCCCGGCGGGCAGGCGGATCGACATCATTACCATCACGCCGGACGGCCGCCGCCTCTACGTGACCAGTCGTGACACGAACAGCGTGATTGCCATCGATACGTTGACGGAGAAGATTGTCGCCGAGATCTCAACAGGAAAAGACCCGCATGGGATCGCTATACTCCCTGTGAGTCATCACTAAACCGCTATGGATCCGTTGATAAGGAGGAATGATGGGAGGACAATCGGGAATTCAGAGCACGAATCAAGAAAGCCGAACAGTGTCTCCGGAGGAAGTGGCGGGGCTGAACCAGCGGTTGTGCGGCGCCGCACCGGAGTCAGTGCTTCGATGGGCGATCGACGCATTTGCTCCCAAACTGGCGCTCGCCAGCAGTTTTGGGGCTGAAGATATGGTATTGATCGATATGCTGTCGAAGCTGAAGCCGTCGATTACGATCTTTACCCTGGACACCGGGCGGCTGCATGAAGAGACGTACGACGTGATGGAGCGGACCCGGGAGCGCTACAAGGTTACGATTGAGAGCTACTTCCCGGGACGAGACGCCGTGGAGGCGTTAGAGCGGGAGCGCGGGTTTTATTCGTTCCGACAGAGTGTCGAAGAGCGAAAGTTCTGCTGTCGCGTTCGAAAGGTGGAGCCGCTCGGCCGGGCGCTGAAGAACGTTGATGCCTGGATCACTGGGCTTCGGCGGGAACAGGCAGCAACCCGCACCGGTATCGATATCGTGGAAATCGACGCGAGCCATGGCTCAATCCTCAAGATCAATCCGCTTGCCGATTGGACCGAGCCGCAGGTCTGGGCGTATGTCCGCGAGCATGATGTGCCCTACAACGCCCTCCATGACCAGGGATTCCCCAGCATCGGTTGTTCGCCATGCACGCGGGCGATCAAGCCGGGCGAAGATGTGCGAGCGGGACGATGGTGGTGGGAGAACCCGGAGACCAAGGAGTGTGGGCTCCATCTTGATAGCCGACATGGCGATCACGGCCCGCGTAGTTAAGGAGAGGGGTGTGATGCCGACGGGAGAACAGATCATGCGGGAATCGACTGGATTGTCGGAAAATGAGGCGCCGACGCCGATCCTTCCACATGGCGGGCGGCTCGTCTCACGGATATTGACAGGAGAGGCCAGGGCCGACGCGATCGGCAGGGCGCGGGATCTCCCAATGATCTCGCTGAACGCCAGGGCTATCTCTGACGTGGAATGCCTGGCCACGGGTGTGTTCAGCCCACTCGAAGGGTTTATGAATCGGGCCGACTATGAGGGCGTCATCCATGAGATGCGCCTGAAGAGCGGCATCCTGTGGACGCTCCCGATTACCTTGGCGGCGCCAAAGGACGATGTGGCTGGGCTCAAGCAGGGAGGCGAGGCGGCCTTATTGGGCTCTGACGGCGAACTGCTTGGCCTGCTTTCGGTGGAGGAGATTTTCCCCTATGATAAGCGAGCGGAGGCGTGTCTGGTCTACAGCACCGAAGAGACGCGCCATCCTGGCGTCCAATACCTCTATCAGCGAGGCGATCTTCTGATAGGCGGGGCGGTCAGTCTGATTCGCCCTCCGACGCTGCCGGGATTCGAAGACTATTACTGCGTACCGACTGAGACGCGACGGCGCTTCAAAGAGCGCGGATGGCAGACCATCGTCGGGTTTCAGACCCGCAATCCGATTCATCGGTCGCACGAATATATTCAGAAGTGCGCGCTGGAGTTGATGGACGGCTTGCTGATCCACCCGCTGGTCGGTCGGACAAAGCTCGACGATGTTCCATCAGAGATTCGCCTTCGATGCTATCGCGCGCTCGAGGAGCGCTACTTCCCGAAGGAGCGCGTGATGCTGAGCGTTTTCCCGGGTGCCATGCGATATGCGGGCCCGCGGGAAGCGGTCTTCCACGCCCTGGTCCGGAAGAACTACGGCTGCACTCACTTCATTGTTGGACGGGATCCCGCCGGCGTGGGGGGCTACTATCATCCGTATGCGGCCCGCGACCTCTTCCTGCGACTCAAGCGCGACGAGCTGGACATTACCCCGCTTTTCTTCGACGAGGCGTTCTTCTGTCGTCGCTGCGATGGGATGGCTTCGGCCAAGACTTGCCCGCATGAGGCATCCGAACGGGTGACGCTGAGTGGCACGCGCGTTCGCGAACTGCTCCGGAACGGCGAGCCGCTGCCCGAGGAGTTCACGCGGCCTGAGGTCTCTGAGATCCTGGCGGAATGGATGCAGGGGGTATGACTATCTGCTCCCAGACAGGTCAGCTCTTTGGCGGCTTTGGCAGTCGGACGGTAGGGTAGTCGGCCTTGAACCAGTTGCCCAGGCCCCCGGGTACGTTACCGATCCTTGGAAAGTGGTGATGCAGCAGGATGCTGGCCGCCGTGCTGCTGCGTAGGCCTTCTTGGCAGATTAGGATGATTTCTTTGCGCGGATCGAGCGAGCGAGCGTGTTGCCAGATCTCCCCAAGCGGAATGTGCAGTGAGCCTTCGATATAGCCCAGCTCCCACTCAAAGGACTCACGCACGTCGATCAGCATCAGCTCATTGTGGGGAGCGTTCAATCGTTGCCGGAGCGCGGCGGTAGACATCCGTGGCAGCGTTGAAAGCGGAAGCTCCCTGTTGTGCCACGTTTCGGTCCCCGTCGTGATAATGCCCCGGAGAGGATTTCGGCGCACCTCATGAAGGGCATCGCCAGCGGCCTCGGCAACACTCGTCTCGTCGGAGAGGAGTACGATTGGAGGGCCGGGCGGGATTGCGGTTGCGACGCGTTCGGGGAGGCTCTTGCGACTATAGACGATGTTGATACTGCCCGGAATATGGCTTGAGGCAAACTTCTCATACAGGCGAAGATCGATTAGAAGTACGCCGGTTTCCAACGCGCTCTTTATCTGATGCGGCGTCAATATCGGTATCTCGGTAGGCATCGCGCCATGACTCTCCATAAAAGCTGTCCTGGGCAGGGTTTGGACTTTACTGTCCACTTGATACAGTTTATACTCCACCGCGCAAAGGACTCAAGCGGAATCTACGCGGTCGATCTTCGAGAGAGGCGATGACAAAAAAACGTGTGCATCTGACGTTTACCGGTAAACTGGCCGAGGAGCCGATCCTGTGGCAGTTGAGTCAGACGTTTGACCTGGTCTTCAATATTCGGCAGGCCGATTTTACCGAAGGAATCGGGTGGATCATGGCTGAGCTCGAAGGAGAACCGCAGCCGCTTGAAAATGGAATTAAGTGGCTGGAGGATCGTGGTGTCCACGTGGCGCCGATTGAGCAGGATGTTGTCTCTTGAAGCGCTCGATTTGTGCTCAACAGAGGAAAAAGGAGTCCGGTAATGCCGAAACGGATGATCACCCTCATCTACCCGCAGGTACTCATCAAAGAGCCGGTGATCTACCGTCTTTCGCGGGAATTCAAGCTTATTCCCAACGTCCGTCGGGCGCGGGTGACGGAGCAGACGGGCGAGGTGATGCTGGAACTGGACGGCGAGGAGGACGCGTTGAATAAGGGGATTGCCTACCTGGCCGATTTAGGGATCAGGGTGGAGCCGACTCCGGAGAAGGGACGCTGAGATGGCGCTGGTGAAGGGATTGAAGTGCAGGGAGTGTGGCAGACCATACCCTGCTGATCCCCTGCATGTCTGTGAGTACTGTTTCGGGCCTCTTGAGGTCGATTACGATTACGACGCGCTTCGAGGCCGCCTGACCAGAAAAGCGATCGAGGCCGGACCGCCCAGCATTTGGCGATATCAGGCGCTGCTGCCGATCGAAGGAGAGCCGGTTGTCGGGAGGCACTGCGGGATGACGCCGCTCGTGAAGGCCAACAACCTGGCGCGCGCGTTGGGGATGCGGGAAGTCTATATCAAGAACGATACCGTGAACCATCCCACCTTTTCATTTAAGGATCGGGTCGTGGCGGTGGCGGTCACGAAGGCTGTAGAGTTTAACTTTAAGGTGGTGGCCTGCGCCTCCACCGGCAACCTGGCGAACTCAGTGGCGGCCCATGCCGCCGAAGGGGGGCTTCCAAGCTTTGTCTTTGTGCCGGCCGACCTGGAGCAGGGCAAGGTGTTGGGTACCCTGATCTACAATCCGAAGCTGGTAGCCGTGGATGGCAACTACGATGAAGTCAACCGGCTCTGCAGCGAGATCGCCGACAAATATGGGTGGGCATTTGTGAATATCAATATCCGGCCGTACTACGCTGAGGGCTCGAAGACCTTCGGGTACGAGGTTGCGGAACAACTTGGCTGGCGCGCCCCCCATCACATCGTTGTGCCGGCCGCGGGAGGTTCGCTGGTTACGAAGATCCTGAAGGGGCTCAAGGAGTTCGATCGACTCGGCCTCCTGGATGGCGGCTGCCACACGCGGATGCATGTGGCGCAGGCTGAAGGGTGCGGCCCCATTGTTACCGCCATCAAAGCGAACAGCGAGATCATCAGGCCGGTCAAACCGAAGACCATTGCCAAGTCGCTCGCCATCGGCAACCCGGCGGACGGCTACTATGCCTACAAGGCCGTAAAGGAAAGCGGTGGTCATGGGGAGCATGCTACGGACGAAGAGATTGTGGACGCGATGAAGCTGTTGGCGAGCACTGAAGGGATCTTTGCCGAGACGGCTGGCGGGGTGACGGTAGCGGCAGCCAAGCGACTGATCGAGCAGGGGCGGATTCCCCCGGACGAAAGCCTGGTGCTCTGCATTACCGGTAACGGACTGAAGACCCAGGAGGCAGTCGCCTCATCATTGAAGGTTCGGTTTCACATTAAGCCGACCCTTCGATCATTCGACGAGGCGATGGCTTCTCATGACATTGACGTGACGCCGAAAAGTGGGAATTGAGAAGCGAGCACGAAGGCGGTAAGGGATTATCGAAAGGAGCGAGATCGATGAGTGTGAAGGTGCGCATCCCGACCCCGTTACGGGGTCTGACCAGCGGGCAAGGAGAGGTTGAGGGGCAGGGGAACTCTATTCATGAGTTGATTGAAAATCTGGAGCAGTCGTATGCCGGCTTGAGGGACCGAATCTACGATGACTCCGGCAGCGTCCGCCGCTTCATCAATATCTATGTGAATGAGGAAGATATCCGGTTTCTACAGGGGATCTCGACGCCGCTCAAGTCGGGTGATCTTGTGTCTATCGTTCCGGCCATCGCCGGTGGTTGCTGATTGATTCGTGGTTGGTCGGTTACTTCCGGCTTTTGCCCCACATCTCATACAGTGGAAGGAGTATCAATGCGCCATACCCCAACCACATCCCGAACCAGGCGAAAAGCTGTAAGAGGGCGAAGGCTGGAGAGAGATACCGAATGAGCCATGGCCCGGCGATATCAGCTTGGGAGGAGAAAAACGCCAGGCCGATAACGGACCATTTGATTCGGGGACCGAGCCCGGTAGCGATAAAGAGGTGGGCCAGAGTAAGGAACGAGATCCCCATGATGATGGCGTGGAAGTGCGTGGTCTCGAGGAGTTGAGTGAAGGTCTTGGGATAGGTCATCTCCTGCCCCAATTCCCCCCCGCGATAGTAGGCTACGACCAGATCATAGGTGGCGCCGATCCGCTTGAACTGATAGAGGCCGATGGTGAGCATCCCCACTGCGATAAAGATCAAGAAGCCGGTGTAGATGATCTTGACCTCCCGGCTGGCGGCCGAGAGCCTGTAGGCGGGGTAGGTGAAGTTTTTCAACCGATGCCCTCCCTCGAAGTCGTTACTGAGGCCTCGAAGCGGATCGTTTCAACGAATCCTGGGGTGCTGACCTGCCTTCCGTTCGAGCGAGCCAATAAGCCTTCGGTGTCTGGGAACCGGCTGACGACGGCAAAACCTTGTGCCTCATCGAGGATGATGATGGCCTTGGCAAGGACTTCTGCCTCAGTCGCAGTCCGGGCCGCGGCCACGCCCAGGCTGGGATGGCGGAGCGGGGAGCCGTCCTGCGGATTGATCAGATGGCTCAACCGGACCCTTCCGATCTCAAAGGAGTGACCGAAGCTTCCGGAGACGCCGAGGTATTGATCCTTCAGATACGCGAGACCGATAGGCGCGCCATCGTCACTTCTGAGCAGGACAGGCCAATGCTTCTGCTCAGGAGGTGATCCTATCGCCGTAAGGCTGCTCCGTCCGAAGTTGATAAATGCGCTCGTAACACCCTCCTGCGCCAGAATCGCGCTCAGCCGGTCTACAGCGTATCCCTTGCCGACTCCACCCAGATCCAGCCGCATCCCGGCGCGTCTCAGTTCTACTCTTCCATCCGGAAGAAGTTGGACACTGGAGATCCCTGTCCGGTTGAGGGCCTTCGCCACCAACGCGGGGGATGGCATAATACCCTGTTCTTCAGCCGCGCTCCAGAGGTCGATGAGAGGTCCGATGGTGATATCTATTGCCCCGTCGGTTTCTCGGCCCAGGGAGAGCGCGATCGTCAGGGCTGACCAGAGCTCCAGGTTAATCTCGACGGGTCCGAGACCTGCATGTCGGTTAAGCCGGTTAAGGTCGCTGTCGTCATCATGGGCTGAGAAGATCTCCTCCAGTCGCCGGGCCTCCTGAAAACATCTCGCCAGCACCCGCTTGCCCGCCTCCCGTGGCTCATGATACAGCGTGATCTCCAGCAGCGTTCCCATGACATAATGGATCTCTTGAATAGGAGCCGGCGCCGGTTCTACAATCCCCCTTCCCCTCGCCCTCTCCGCACCCAAGGGGTACCCGGGGGCGAGGGGAAGTAAAGAAGACTCCTCTCCCCCAGTTGGGGGAGAGGATGAAGGTGAGGGGGCGTAGGCTTTCATGCTCATGGCCGATGAGACCCATTGAGGAGGACCAGTTGGGCCAGAGCCAGGACCTTTCTAACTCCTCGGCCGATCGACTGGACCGATAGGGTAGCTCCAGCGATATTGACGATATCTCGATAGGGCAAGAGAGGCGCAGTGAGATCTTTCTCATGATACTGGCGCATGAAACGCCGGTCCCGCACCTCCCCGCCGTAGGCCTCGCGATAGGTCATCAGGGCGACATCCTTGACCTTTCCATCCGGTTTGATGCCTACAATAAAAGTGATAGGGCGGTGCTTGCCGATCTCCTCCGTGATGACGGCAAAGCCGAGGCGCTCGTCGTTTCGACGCGCGAGGTAGGTGACATAGGCATCCTCCCAGATGGATGGTCGCGTGCGACCCAGGAGGGCCTTCATCTTTTCCCGCAGGGCTTCCGTTGACGGGATGACCTTCTTTTCGAAGTGTGTGGCCTCCGGGAAGACCGCCCTGGGGGCTTCCTCTTCGGAAAGAAAGACCCCCTCCTGTGCATTCAGTAGGTCCGGTCTCAGCGCCAGAAGGGCCGGCGTAAGCAGCGTGGTCAGAAAGCACCGTCTGGAAAGCATCGCTTCCTTATAGCACAAGCAGCGGCGGAGGGCAAAGGAGGCGCTTCTCCCAAGCATAACTCCTTGTTATTCAGTGACGGTAAAAAGCGCCATCATGCCTGCGATGATGTGGCCGTTAACGTGGCAGTGATACAGCCAGGTACCCGGATTGCCCGGCGCCATGTCCACCGTCTTCATGCTTCAGGCAGCAGTTCTATCATGTCTGTACACGACCTTCCGTCACGAGACTCAGAAGCCGAAGGATACGCCAAGGAGGGCCGCGTGGGCGTGGTCCTCCCCGGCCTGGGCGGGTAGGAAATTGGTGACGTCTGCCAGGCTTCGCCCGTCGTTGGTCTTTGTATACTCATAGGCCAGTTGAAAGACCACGAGCGGGGTCGGCCTGTAGGCCAATCCGGCCGTGATCCGGTGGATCTGGCGATTCTCCTGCTTGAAGGCGGTGAGCGCTCCACCCGTAAATGTCGCCTCCTGGACCAGCCCGTTGAGCCAGACCTGTTCCCCACGGATGACCGCAATAAGCTGCGGGTTCTCGAAATACTTGCCGAAGACCGTGTTGGTCAGGAGCTCCGGCCAGAAGCGGTACCGCCCCTCGATCCAGAAGCCGTGCTTGTTCCGGGCTAAGTCCGCCAACTCGAAATTGATCCCCGCGTCGAAGTTGGGACTTACGCTGCTGGGGATGTTGAGGGATTGATCGACAACAACCTTGGCGAAGTCCTTGGCTACCCGATCGATGTTTCTAAAGGTGGTGTTCACATACTCCGCCTCGATCTCAAACGGTCCGATGGTCGTCAGGCCATCGAGGCCAAAGGCGTAGAGCGATTGGCTTTCCAGAAACTGCGGCGTATACCGCCCATAATAGAAGGAGCCCGCGATCTCCTGGCCGGGGAACGGGCTCCAGGCGACCCGGGTTGCGACGGCCTTGCTGTCTTTCGAATCCAGCTTGGCTGTTCCCCTGGTTGGGCTGAACGCGACCCCCAGTTCCAGCTTATGTCGATCCGAATCGCCGGTTTGGGCGATCTTTTGCACCTCGGCCCCTAGAGCGACCCCATTCACGACGTAGGCCTGATACGTGAGTTTCCCCAACTCTCCGAGGGAAATGTCGCCTAGGAACCCGGCTCCCAGTTCCGGCCAGGCCGCATCCACGGGCAGGACTGGGACGCCCCTATCGACGAGGGAGCGGCGGGCGATGTTCCAGCGGTTGTCATCGTGGTTGATGTTGAACCGGCCCACCGGGACCAGGACCTGACCGGTCCGAAACTTCAGCCAATTGTAGAGATCATACTGGAACCAGAGCTGCTCCAACGAGATTTCACCACCCCCCCCATTTGTTTCTTCCACTTTCAGGCCGCCTTCCGTCCGCGTGGTGTCCCTAGTGAGTTCGAGATTAGTGAATCGTTCAAATTCGAGTTCCATATAGACCCGCATCGGGTCAGCCGGCTTGGCGTCCGCGGTCAGGACGAACCGCCGAAAGGTGAAGCTGTTGTGCTGTTCCTTGAGGTTATTCGCCTCGAACCGGACGGAGCCGTACCCGCCAATCCGAACTCGGTCCAGGAGTTCCGAAGAGACCCGTCTCGTCTGCTCCCTGAGGGAGGCCGTCTCGCGTGTGATCTCCTCCTTGTGCGCTGCCTGCGCCGCCTCCACCTCACGCAGCTTTTGATCCTGTCGCTGTTTCTCTTGCTTCATCTCATCGATCTGCTTCTGAAGTCCCTGAAGCTGTTTTTCCAGGTCTTCCAACGTCGCCCCGGCGGCAATCCCGACGGGGGCTATTCCCATGCTTAACGCAATAAATACGGTTTGCCATCGTTTCATGTGCCGCTCCTTTGTCTTCAAAGCGAAACGGAACTAGACTTCTCCAGGGCAGGTTGCTAAAATTAAAAAGCTGCGGAGGCCAGAAGCGCAAAAGGCCCTGAGGGGTCCATTGACAACATGGCCATCCGAGGCAGTGGGCGATCCCACCGCGCCGGCCGGCAAGCAAGGAGCGGTGGGATCGCCTTCTCTTTTTTATTCTACTTTATTCTACGTCAGATAAGCTCGTGGTTATCCTCTTGGCGGATGGCTATACACGACCTGGGATCATCGCATGCGGCCGGCTTGGGGGGCGCCGACGCTTTCACCGCTCGCATGAAGGCCCAGCCCATAATTCCGAGATATCCGAAGTAGGCCAGCACCTCCATCATGGTCGGCTCATCGTGATACCCGATGAAGGCGTGAAGGAGGCGCCCCACGAGGCTCTCGCTGTCCAGGATCGATTTAGTGCTCCAGGCGGTCATCCCCAGGAGATGAAAACCGACCTCGTGTAAGGCCATGAAAATATGGGCGCACAGGCCCGCCGCGATGAAAATAAGCAGAACGCTGGTCACAATGAAGAAGCGTCGAAGGTCGAGTTGGAGCGTTGAAGCAAAGATCGCGTAGGCGATCACCGCCGACGCCGCCAAGCCCAGGAACGCGCCCGGCATCAGCCCCCCGCTTGACACTCGAGTCATAAGGGCGGTCAGAAATATAGCGGTTTCCAGCCCCTCACGCAGGACAGTGATGAAGGCAAGGCTGGCGAGCGCCACCACCTGACCCGTGGTGACCGCCAGCGCGGCCTTCGCTTCTGCTTGCGTCTTCAGGCCGCGGGCGTGGCGCTGCATATAGAGCACCATGTAACTGAGGATCGGTACGGCGAAGCCGGACGCTATTGCCTCAAACCAAGCAGCCCGTTGGCCCTCGAACTCCATCGCGAGTACCTGAAAGCCCCAGGCCAGTCCGATGCTCGCCAGCACACCCACGATCGTCCCGGCCCAGACGTATCGGCTGCAGACGGAGTGGCCGGCCTTCCGCAGGTAACCCAGGAGGATTCCGACAATCAGGAAAGCCTCAAGCCCCTCTCGGAAGGTAATAAGCATTCCGGCGATCATCGTTCGTCCTCCCTTGCGAGTTGCCCCGGGTCAGCCTGAGATGGTGGCTTCACGATCTTGGAAGAGACAGTCATTTTCAATAGCATTCACAACCGATCAGACATCCCGTCAACAACGAGACATCTCAGCGGGACCCCATCGCTGAGACTGTGCCCGGTTTTCTGTCGGCGCCTGCGCTGCAGTCACGGCAGAGGCCGTACAGCTCTAATTTATGATACCGAATGAGGAAACCGAGTCTGCGGACGATCTGTTCCTGCAACGCTTCGATCTCGTAATTCTCGAACTCGGTGATTTTGCCGCACTCGGTGCAGATAATGTGATCGTGGTGGTGCTCGCTGGAGGCGTGTTCGAACAGGGCGCGCCCTTCGCCGAACTGTCGCTCATGCGCGAGCCCGGCCTCCTTCAGGAGCTTCAACGTCCGATAGACGGTGACGAGACCGATCCGCCGGTGCCGACCACCCACTCGACGGTAGAGACCTTCGGCGCTAACGTGCGTCGTAGTAGCGAAGAAGGCTCGTGCGATCAACTCGCGCTGGCGGGTTGCCTTCAGCCCGGTTCGATTAAGGTACCGCTGGAACTGGAGAAGTTTTTCTTGCATCGTAAAGAAAGTGAAAACGATTATCAATATCGACAAACGAAATCAGAATAACGGTTGGCGTGAGTAGTGTCAAGAAAAAAATGGCTATCCGAAATGATTTGTTGAAAACATGTAGTGTACACTCCACGCTCATTCCGGATTGATCTGTGGAATTACCCGGATGCACGCTGCGCAGGTGCCACAAATCCCCAGGCTCTCTGGATGTTGGTAGCACTTCACGCGTACATCAATCAAGCGCAGGATCACCCTTCTGGCCCCCATTGCTCGCTCCACGGCGGGATGCCCATAATGATAACTCAAAGGTTCTTGACTTAACCTGATCTTAAGTGGATATTAAGTATACTGGTTTCGTGTGTGAATCCGGTTGGAAGGCGGAGAGAACCAGGAGACATACACAGTATTGGATTGAAGTGCACGCGCTTGCCTGGTGAGAGGACGCACACGTGAGGCACCGTACTTGCTCGGGGAAGAGTGCAAAGCTCGCGGCTATCTGGGTAATTACGACCTTGATACTGTGTTCTGGCCTCGCCTACGCTGAAGACCTTGGATACTTTCAGGATACCCCTGAGCATGCGGATCAATGTATTGAGCAGATATTGTCTTCCTCTCTCAAGCCGGCGGTCGACGAATCCTTTACATCGCTCACCGTCCACCTCGCCGCGCAAATATTACCATTCGGGCAGCTTATGCCGACTACCCTTCTGCCGAGTGCCAACACTTTTCGGTTTGCACCATTGAGCCCATCCCGCCTGAAGGCCGATCGCACACTCTACGCATTACACTCCACCTATCGGATCTAGGTCTCCTTCGCCTCTCCCTTACTCTTTGACTTACCTCTTAGTGCCAGCAATCCGTTCTGGCGCGAATGAGAGTTTGCCCGAGAGGAATTTGAGCCCGGCGTCTCTGCTCCGGCCTCATCTTCAAACTCAGGAGAACTCGCTCATATGGTATTCTCGGGTGGTGACCAGTCGGTGGGGCCTGGAGATCAGGGAAAAACCGGCTCACAGGGCGTGAGACACACCACCACGATTCGGTGTGATCTCATGACGGGAGGCAGCGATGTATGATCGAGCCAAGAAATTTCTAATCTTTGCTCTTAGCTGTGTCATCTCTTTGCATCTTCTTGCCAGGCCGATACACGCCAGCGAAGGCGCGCTTTCCCTGGAAGAGGCAGTGTCCCAGGCCCTGGACAAGAGCCCGGAGCTTGCCGTTGAGCGGCACCAGATCGACGTGGCCAAAGGAGATCTGGCCAAAGCCCGGGTCTACCCCCTGAATCCGGACCTTCGGCTCGCGCCGTCCTACGGCTCCGCCAGGCCCAGGGAGGTCGATACGAGGGTGGGCACCAACGGGTTCGAAGTAGCCGTCTCCCAGACGCTGCAGATCAAAGGCCAGTGGGGCCTGCGCATACAAAGGGCAGAAGCCGACCTTGATCGCACCGGATGGACGGTCAAGGATGCCCAACGCCGCATCAGGGCCGATGTCACCAGTCTATTTAGCGACGTGTTGATCGGCCAGGAAAGGGTGCAGTTCTTCGACGAGATCGTGGTCCTGAACCGGGAGCTCTTCGATATCTCGCGACAACTGTTCGAGGCCGGATCGGTGCCCCGGTTGGACATGCTCCGCGCTGACGTGGAGTGGCGGCGGGCTCAAAACGACAGGATGGCCGAGGAGCGGGTCTTGGCGGCGGCGCGCAAGGAATTGAACCTCCTGATCGGGCGGCCATCTGATTTCGTCCCTCAGGCCTTGGGTCCACTGCGGTACGCCTTCGACGAGACAGACCTCCCGGCCCTCAAGCGTATTGCGGTTGCGAACCGGCCCGATCTGAGCGCAGCTCATGCGAGGCTGCAAGTGATCGAGCAAGAGTTGGCCATCGCGAGGGCAGAGCGATTGTTCCCTGAGCTTTCCGCGTCTGTTGGCTACAGCAATGACTTGGGACTTGATGGGCGGGACCAGCGGGTTCTCTTTGGCGTAACGGTGCCCCTTCCGTTATGGAATCGGAGGCAGGGGGAGGTCGAGACCGCCCTTGCTGAACGATCACGGCAAGCAGCCGCGGTGACCCTTGTGGCCGCCAGGATCGACAAAGAGGTCGCGCAGGCGTATGAGCGGCTTGTCGCCTCCCGGAGGATCGTCGAAGAGTTCGGCAAGCGGATCGTCCCCCAGCAGGAAGAGAACTTCCGTTTACTCCGCGAAGGCTACGAGGCTGGACAATTTCCGCTGACCGAGGTGCTCCTCGGCCAGCGGGAGTTCGTCGAGGGACGGCTCCGCTACCTGGAGGCGGTCTCGCAGTATAACCTCTCTGCGGTAGAGCTCGAGCGAGCGGTTGGCACGCCCCTCCTGAAGGCAGGGCCCACGCCATGACTGTCGAGACGCTCCGGGGAGAAACGATGCTGAGACGATGGAAGCGCTTCCGGGTGGCGGTGTTGGCAGCCGTCGTGGCGATAGTCGGATGCGGCCGCGAGGGGCCATCCTCCACGCCCGCTAAGGGAAGCGCGGCTTCCACCCAGGGAACACAGCGTGAGGAAGGAGCTAGGCCGGCCGAGACAGCCGAGCGGAGGCGTGCCCAAGCGACCGATGGCGAACCCCAAGACGGCGCTCGTCATGATGAGGAACACGAGGGATCAGTCGCCCGGGACGAGGCGACGGTGGGCATCCGGTTGAGCCGCCGGGAGCAGGAGAACCTCGGCCTGAGGACCGAGGTCGCGCAAATTCGACCGATCGAGGATGTCCGCAAGCTCAACGGGGTGGTCAAGCCTCATCCTGATCGCGTGGCCGAGGTGACCAGCCGCGTCTCTGGCAGGGTGGTGAATATCCACGTGCCGCTTGGTGCCCTGGTCAAAAGAGGGGACCACCTCCTGGACATTCAGAGCGTGGAGCTGGAGCGGGCAGAGTTGAACCTGATTCAGGCGGAAAACAGGCTGGTGCTGACGAATGTCAACCTCGAGCGCGCAAAGAAGCTCGTCGAACGCGGCATCGTAGCCCAGAAAGAGCTGCTGACCCTGGAGAACCAACAACGCGAAATCCTGAATGAGATCGAGAGCCTGACCCGGCAACTGACGCTCCTGGGGCTGCCTCCGGAGGAGATCCAGCGGGTTCGACAGGAACGTGCGGTGACGACGCTTCGCCTCCCAGCCCCCATCGGGGGCACGGTCGTGGAGCGGAACGTGGTGCTTGGCCGGCAGATCGAGCCGAACGCCGCGCTCATGAAGATCGCCGACACATCCGTCATGATCGTTGAGGGGGAGGTCTTTGAAGACACCCTTTCCTTGTTGAAGCTCAGGCAGAGGGTCCGGGTTGTCCTCTTGGCGCATCCCAATGAGGTATTCGATGGCAAGATCAGCCTGATCGGCCCGGCGGTAAGCCAGCCAAAGAGGACTATCCCCGTCTGGGCGGAGGTCACGAACCGCCGTGGTCTGCTGAGACAGGATCTCTTTGCCCAGGTCTTTGTCATCCTGGGTGAGCGGCGGAGGAGTCTGACCGTCCCGCCTCGGGCGCTGATCAACGCCGAGGGAGCGGAGTTCGTCTTCGTCGAACGGGGCGGCGCCTACATCCGAGCCGACCTGACCATAGGGGCGCGTAACGATCGCTTCGTGGAGGTCTTACGCGGCCTCTCTCCGGGCGATCGGGTCGTGACGGATGGCAACCGCGAGCTGTACGCCAAGTGGCTTGCGGCGAGAGGTGGCGGCTCAGTGCTCCCTCGTGAGACCGATTAAGGGAGGGACGACAATGTTTGCCTGGATCATCCAGTGGTCGCTCAGCAACCGCATCCTGGTGGTAGTGGCCTCGGTAGTGCTGCTGATTGGCGGTTTGGTGGCGGTTCAGCGAACCACCCTTGATGTATTCCCGGAGTTCGCGCCGCCCCAAGTGGCCATCCAGACAGAGGCACCCGGCCTGCCACCGCAGGACGTCGAGCTGCTGATCACCTTCCCGATCGAGAGCGCCCTCAACGGGACCCCAGGCGTCGAGGCGATCCGGTCCACCTCGACGGCCGGGCTCTCGAGCATGGTCGTGGTCTTCACATGGGGAACGAGCATCTACACGGCCCGCCAGCTCATCACTGAACGGCTTCAGGCGGTCAAGGATCGCCTTCCGCCAGGGGCACAAAATCCTACCATGCTCCCGATCACCTCGGCCGTGAGTTGGCTGGTCAAGTATGCGCTCACGAGCGAGCGCGTCTCCCCGATGGAACTTCGCACGATCTCCGACTGGGATATTCGCAACCGGTTGCTGGCGATCCCTGGAGTGGCATCGGTGGTGTCAATGGGCGGCGAGGCGAAACAGTATCAGGCCCTCCTGTCGTCGGAGAAGCTGCTGCAGTACGGGGTGACGATCAAGGAGGTTCTCGATGCGGTGAGGGAAACGAATGTGAGCGTGTCGGGAGGCTTCCTTGTGACGCCCGGCCAGGAGTACGTCGTCACCGGCGCCGGTCGGATCGCGTCCCTCGAGCAACTGGCGCAGACCCAGGTCGCGGAGCGCGGCGGCGCCCCGATCCGGCTCGATCAGGTGGCGACAGTGCAGCTCGGCCCGGAGGTGAAGCGGGGCGATGCGAGCTTCAACGGCAAGCCGGCCGTCCTCGGGACCGTTTCGAAACTCTTCGGGGCCGATACATTGACGGTCACCTACCAGGTTGAGCGTGCCCTGGAGGAGATCCGGAAGGCCCTCCCGCCGGGAATCGAGATGACCACCCGGGTCTTCCGGCAGGCGAGCTTCATCGAGTCATCCATCGCCAACCTCCGTGGCGCCCTCCTGGAGGGCGGGCTGGCTGTGAGTATCGTCGTCATCTTTTTTCTCTTTAATCTCCGCGCCTCCTTGGTCACCTTGACGGCGTTGCCGACGTCGCTGATCTTCGGCGTGCTCTTACTCAAGGCCTTTGGGGTCGGCATCAACGCGATGACTCTGGGGGGCCTCGCCATCGCCGTCGGCGCCGTGGTAGACGACGCGATCGTGGATGTGGAGAATATCGTCCGTCGGCTCCGCCTCAACCGCGAGAAGGCCCACCCCGATTCTCCCCTGAAGGTGATCTACGAGGCGTCCGTGGAGATCCGGCACGCGGTAGTCTATGCCACCTGGATCATCCTGATCGTCTTCATGCCGATTTTCTTCCTGGGCGGCGTCGAGGGGCGGATCTTCACTCCGCTGGGGCTCGCATTCACCCTTTCACTCTTCGCGTCTCTGCTGGTCGCTGCGACGTTGGTCCCTGCCTTCGCTGCGCTGCTGCTGATTCGTGGGCGAGCGGCCGCTCCAGAGCAGGAAAGCCTGACCATCCGTGGCATGAAGCGGGTCTATGAGGCCCTCCTGCGCAGGGCCCTCCGCCATCAACGCTGGGTCATGGCGATCAGCGCGTTGCTCACAGCCGGGAGCCTGGCCCTCATCCCCTTCTTCGGCCGCTCCTTCCTCCCGGAGTTCCGGGAGGGCAACTTCATCCTCCACCTGACGTTGCTCCCGGGGACCTCGCTGCCGGAATCGATCCGTCTCGGCAATCGGATCACCGGCCTGCTGAAGCAGCAGCCCGAGGTTGTCTCTGTCGCCCAGCGGGCCGGAAGGGCAGAGCTCGATATCGACACGCTTCCTCCGAATGCGAGTGAGTTCGACATCGCCCTCCGGTACGGGAAGCGCGATCGGGAGACGCTGCTGGCCGCCATCCGAGAAGACGTGGAGGAATTCCCAGGTGTGGCCACCAGCCTTAGGCAGTTCATCTCCGAGCGTATGGACGAGGTCCTCTCGGGAACACGGACCCAGATCGCCATCAAGGTCTACGGGCCCGATCTGGCGGTGCTCGCGGCAAAGGGGGAACAGGTGGAGCAGATCATGCGAGGGATCCGAGGTGTGACGGATCTCTTCCGTGAGCCTCTCATTCATGTCCCGGGCATTCAGATCATGGTCAATCGGGAGGAGGCGGCCCGGCTTGGCCTCGACGCAGGCAACGTCTTGAAGACGGCTGAGGTTGCCTTTGCCGGAACGGCCCTTTCCCGCGTCGTGGAGGGACAGCGCGCCTTCGACCTCTTTGTCTGGTTCGACGAGACCTCCCGACAGGACCCCGCCTCGATGCGGAATCTGCTCATCGACACCCCGGAGGGCCGGAAGATCCCGCTCGGGCTGGTGGCCGACGTACAGGTCGCGAACAGTCCCTTTATGATCAACCGGGAGAAGGTCCAACGGCGAACGCTTGTTCAGGCCAATGTCGCCGGCCGGGATCTTGGCAGCGTGATTGAAGAGGCCCAGCGCAAGATCGCCAAAGAAGTGGAGCTTCCGGCGGGCTATTTCATCGAATACGGCGGACAGTTCGAAAGCCAGCAGGCGGCCACCAGGGTCCTGGTGGTGTATGGCGGGCTGGCGGTCGTCGGGATCTTCGCTATGCTCTACAAAGCCTTCCGTTCGTCGCGAGCTGCCATTCTCGTCATGGCCAATCTCCCCCTGGCCCTGATCGGCGGGGTCGTGGCGATCTTTTTGAGCGGGAAGGTGATAAGCGTACCCTCGCTGATCGGGCTGATCAGCGTCTTCGGCATCGCCGCACGGAATGGGATCATCCTCGTCAGCCACTACCGGCAGCTTCGAGCTGCAGGGGAACCGAAGGAACAGGTTATCGTCGAGGGGTCGAAAGATCGGCTGGCCCCGGTCCTGATGACAGCGGCCGCGGCTGCCCTGGGCCTGCTGCCCCTCCTCTTTGGCGATCCGACCGGGAAGGAGCTGGAGCGGCCGATGGCCCAGGTGATCCTCGGCGGGCTGTTCACCTCAACCCTCCTCAACATGATCGTGGTCCCGACGCTGTTCATGAGGTACGGCTGGGAGCGCGAGGAGGACTTCCAGGCACAGGTGGCCCTGGAACGCGGCGAACTTTAGCGTAGGGAGTAAGTCATTAGGGTCCGCGCTCGACGAGCTTGGTCCAGGTGTTGTACGGGGAGTTGGGGCAACCCCACACCCGTGGCCTGGGAGGGAGGCGGGTCCTGAAGGTCTTTTGAGACGCTCTCAGCAATCAGATTAATCCGGATAGCCGAAGAAATTCACACAAAGGGTGGCCGGAGGCAATCCTTTAGCTTGGTGAGCTGTATTCGACTCGTTCTGCCGCTCGACCGAACCCGATGCGCGTGTAGACACGCTCCGCATCCGGCGTGGCCACCTCGAGCGCGACGAGCGCGGCGCCTTCTTCGCGGGTACACCGCGCCGCGTACGCCGTGAGCAGGCCGGCCAGACCGCGCCCGCGAAACTCCGGAGCGGTGGCCATCCCGGTGATATGCCCCACGCCAACAAGCGTATGCAGATGTATCGCTGCGGCAAGCACGCCATCTACCCATGCGCCGAGCTGACGCATATGCGCCGCGCGCATATGCGCAACCAGCCGGGCACGTAACATCGGCTCTTGCCACGTCGACTCGCCCGACCCGAAGCTGACGCTCAGGATACGCCCGGCAGCCCGCATGTCCTCTGGTCCCGTCTCGCCCAGTCGCACGTCTGCCGGGATGGGCGGGTCGACCGGCTCGCGCTGAAACATGACATACTTGTGAGATGTAAGCACGCATCCCGACGACTGCAATGCCTGGGCAAGCCCATGCGGCGCCGTCTCTAGCGTGAAATTGAAGTACGGACTGTGGCCGCGCGCGCGGTAGTGCGCCATGACCTCCTCGATGCGTTCGCGCCTCGGCATCGTACACCACGGCACAACATCGGCATAGTTGTAACTGGATGCGGCGATCTCGTCGTTTATGAAAAGCACGAACGGGCGTCTAATCGTCACCAGGCAACCCATGGAGTGGTTGCGCTCGACGAGGTAGGTTTCGTAAGAATCCAGGGCATTGCGAAGTAATGCGTCCACAAAAGCACCCTCTAGCTTAGGAATGTACTGTGAAAGTAGATTATAGTTGGAGGCAGAAAAAGTCAAGAAAGCTTATCGAATTTGGCGTTTCAATCTTTTGCTCTTGGTATACCGAGCATGTTTGACAGCCTGAGAGTGAAAGTTCCCTTGACAACCTGATGGAGGTGATGGCATAGCGAAGCGCAAGGGCGTTGCCGCGTAACCGGATCTGGAGGAAGCCAATCCATAGACAGGGTCAAAAAAGGCTTGACAAAGCGCATGGGCTCCACTAGGTTTAGGTTGACAATCTCGCTGAGGGTATGATTTCTCCAGAGTGTCGTTTGTCGGTCGGCCCTGAATTGCGATAACGGGGAGTGAGGAAGACCGACGCTGCCCAAGATCTAACTCATCTGGCTTTCCGATTCAGACCGTTATTTCCCATGCGTTCGGCAGGGGCCTTATTCCTGGTGATCGGCTTCCGAATATTTGCGCGCGTCACACTGCAGACTGGTCACAGGGACAGGCGAGTACCGGGTTAAGGTCGCGAAGTCGATTCATCGTCAACAGTTGTACTTAAGGAAGAGGAGTTTGCGTAGATGGCCCCATCAGCGTCTGAAACGACCAGACGGTCCAGTGTGTCAGAAGTAAAGGAGGTTGCTGCGGCGCTTCCCAGGGGTGGTTCGATGAATATTGTAGAGTTGAAAGAGAAGACCATCTCTGAGTTAAGCTCCATTGCGAGGACCCTGAACGTGGTGGGTGCCAGTGGCCTTCGCAAGCAAGAGCTCATCTTTAAGATCCTTGAGGCACAAACCGAGAAGAGCGGGCTGATTTTCGCGGAGGGTGTACTTGAGGTTCTGCCCGATGGGTTTGGCTTCCTTCGAGCGCCGGACTACAATTACCTGCCGGGGCCGGACGACATTTACGTATCGCCGTCGCAGATTCGGCGCTTTGACCTCAGGACCGGCGACACCGTGTCGGGTCAGGTGAGACCCCCCAAGGAAGGCGAGCGCTACTTCGCCCTTCTCAAGGTCGAGGCGGTGAACTTCGAAAACCCGGAGTTGATCAAGGAAAAGATCCTCTTCGATAACCTGACTCCCCTCTTCCCAAATCAGCGGATTCGGCTGGAGACTACACAGGACGAACTGAACATGCGTGTGATGGATCTCCTCACGCCGATCGGTAAGGGGCAGCGTGGGCTGATCGTCGCCCCGCCGAGGACGGGCAAGACCATCCTCCTGCAAAAGATCGCCAACAGCATCACCAAGAATCACCCTGAGGTGATCCTGATCGTTCTCCTGATCGACGAGCGGCCTGAGGAGGTGACGGACTTCCAGCGCTCTGTCAAGGCGGAGGTGGTCAGTTCGACCTTCGATGAGCCGGCTACACGTCACGTCCAGGTGGCCGAGATGGTGATCGAGAAGGCCAAACGGTTAGTGGAACATAAGCGGGATGTGGTAATCTTGCTGGATTCTATCACGCGATTGGGACGAGCCTACAACACCATCGTCCCGCCGAGCGGCAAGGTGCTCTCCGGCGGCGTAGATAGCAATGCGTTGCAGCGTCCCAAACGGTTCTTCGGGGCGGCGCGGAATATTGAAGAGGGCGGCAGCCTGACGATCATGGCTACAGCCCTGATCGATACCGGCAGCCGGATGGACGATGTCATCTTCGAGGAGTTCAAAGGGACCGGCAATTGCGAGCTGGTGCTGGATCGACGGCTGGTGGATAAGCGAGTCTTCCCCGCCATCGATATCTTCAGGTCAGGCACGCGGAAGGAGGAGCTCCTGCTCACGCAGGAGGAACTCAACCGGATGTGGATCCTCCGTAAGGTCCTCCAGACGATGGGTGTCGTAGAGGCAATGGAACTCCTGCTCGAGAAGTTGAAGGAAGCCAGATCGAACGAGGATTTCATGAGGGCCATGAATTCATAGGTATTGTTCTTCTCGCCGATACGATGTATCAGCCCGTCTTTCTGACGGGCTGTATTTTTTCGGTAGTGCAGCATTCAGCGTACAGTCATCAGCTATCAGCCAGGAGCTTTAGTGCAATGCTTTTGCTGACGGCTGAACGCTGCTTTTCTATTGAGAGCGTTCAGTGTTTAGACGTATAATAAAGTACATTTAACTTACTGAAAAATTAGCTATTTTCAGGGGGGGGACAATCATGAAGCCAGGCATCCATCCTAACTATCAGCCGACGACGATCACGTGCGCGTGCGGCGAGGTGATCCATACCCGGTCTACCGTACCTGCGCTCCGGGTAGAGATCTGCTCTAAGTGCCACCCGCTCTTTACCGGTCGCCAGAAGCTGATTGACACCGAGGGACGGGTCGATCGGTTCCGGCGGAAGTATTCCAGGAAGCCGAAGGCGGCCAAAGAGACCGCCGCCGCGGAACTCCCTGCTGCAGCAGCAGGGAAGGAGGTAGCTCCCTAATCGGGAGGCTGTTTATTTGAGATGGTGACGTCGATGCAGCAGTTGCGTGAGCGCCTGAACGCCGTCGAGCAGCGATCTGCCGAGATCCTGCTGCAGATGAGCGATCCGGCTGTCATCAGCGATCAGGCCCGTTTCCAGCGGCTGGCCAAGGCGTATGCGGAACTGGAACCGGTGGTGGAGGCGTACCAGCGGTATCGTAAGGTCTTGCAGAGCGTAGAGGAGGTAAGGGCGCTCCTGCACGACGGAACCGAGGACGACGTGCGCGAACTGGCGGAGGCGGAGCTTGAGGAACTGGCCATCAAGCGGGAGAAGCTTGAGGAGGAGCTTACGCTTCTGTTACTTCCGCGTGACCCGGCGGATGAGAAAAACATCATCTTGGAGGTACGGGCCGGGGCCGGAGGCGATGAGGCTGCGCTGTTCGGTGCGGAACTGGTCAGAATGTACAGCCGTTACGCCGAGCTGCATGGCTGGAAGGTGGAGATGCTGTCTTTAAATCAGACGGGGGTTGGTGGGGTGAAGGAGGCGATCCTGAGCATCGAGGGGCGCGGGGCCTACAGCCGTCTGAAATTCGAGAGCGGAGTCCACCGGGTGCAGCGGGTCCCCGTTACTGAGTCAAGTGGTCGAATTCACACCTCTACCGTCACTGTTGCCGTTCTGCCCGAGGCGGAGGATGTGGAGATACAGATTGATCCGAAAGATCTTCGAATCGATGTCTTTCGCTCAACAGGACCCGGGGGACAGTCCGTCAACACCACCGATTCGGCTGTGCGAATCACCCACCTGCCGACTGGGATGGTGGTGTCCTGTCAGGATGAGAAGTCGCAGCATAAGAATCGAGCCAAGGCGATGAAGGTGTTACGGGCTCGTCTGCTTGAAGCCGCCACAGCGCAGCAGGCGGCAGAGATTTCGCAGGCGCGCCGCCAGCAGGTAGGAACAGGGGACCGGAGTGAACGGATACGCACCTACAATTTCCCACAGGGTCGCGTCACTGATCACCGAATTGGGCTCACGCTCCACAGCCTTCCGCGGATCCTGGAGGGAGAGTTGGAGGAGTTGATCGGCGCGCTCGCGGCCAGCGATCAAGCTGAGCGATTAAAGGCCCTGGTGTGACAATGGGCGCTATGGGACTTGCCACTCTACCCGCTGGGACGGCAAGGGCTGACTATACCTATCGTCATGTAGTGGAGCGGCTGATGGAGAGCGGCGTGCAGAGTGCACAGCTTGATGCGGCGTGTCTCATGGAGGCTGCATCGGGCATCCCGCGGTGGCAGTTTATCCTGAACCCTGAGCAACCGATTGCCTCGGATAGATCAAGCCTCCTTGAATCGATAGTGTCCCGGCGCGAGGCCAGAGAGCCGATTGCCTATATCCTCGGGGTGAAAGAGTTCTGGTCCCTTCCCTTTGCGGTGAGCCCGGATGTCCTGATTCCGAGGCCGGACACCGAAACGCTTATCGAGGCCGTCCTGGATAAAATCAGCGTGGAGCGTGAAGCGTGGAACGTGGAGCGACCACGCTCAGCAACCAAATCCTCAACGCTCAACGCTCAACGCTCAACGCCTGTCATAGTGGACCTCGGCACCGGCTGCGGCGCGATTGCTCTGGCGCTGGCAGTCGAACTGTCTCATGCACTCATTTACGCCATCGATCGTTCGCCTGGCGCCTGTCGAATCGCCAGACAGAACGTAGAGGCGCTGGGACTGACGAGCAGGGTTCACTGCATCCAGGGCGACCTGCTTGAGCCGCTCCGGACGATTGATGCAGGGGGAGGGTGTGACCTGATCGTGTCAAATCCCCCGTATATCCCGTCCGGAGTCTGTGGTGCCCTGTCTCCGGAGATCGCTGCCTACGAGCCCGTCGAGGCCATCGATGGCGGCCCGGACGGCCTGCGCTACTATCGGAGAATTATCGAAGAGGCTCCCGCCTATCTTCGCGAGAGCGGTTGGCTGGCGCTGGAGGTCGGCGACGGTCAGGCGTCCGCTGTGACGGAATTGGTTCGGAAGAGAGAAGCTTTCGGACCGCCCGCGGTGAGGCAGGACGTAGCCGGTCGTGACCGAGTCGTTTTGGCGCCACGGCGAGGGAGGGCGCATGGATAGACTGATTATCAGAGGCGGGGTTCCTCTCAGGGGACAGGTAGAGGCTGGCGGTGCGAAGAATGCGGCCTTGCCCGCAATGGTGGCCTCTTTGCTCACAGGGGAGTCGATCCGGCTGCATCGTGTTCCGCAATTGGGCGATGTGAAGACGATCATCGGCCTGCTCAACCATTTAGGTGTGAGCGTCGAGAGAGGGGATCGAGAGATCCTGTCCCTTTGCGCCGACGGCATTGGTCAGTATGAGGCCCCCTACCATCTGGTCAAAACGATGCGGGCATCGGTGCTGGTCCTGGGCCCGCTGGTGGCCCGGTTCGGGCGGGCACGGGTCTCGTTGCCGGGAGGGTGCGCGATCGGGTCACGGCCGATCAATCTGCATCTGGCGGCCCTTGAGAAGATGGGAGCAATGGTCAGCCTGGACGCAGGGTATGTAGAAGCGAAGGCGTCGCGGTTGAAGGGAGCCAGGATCACGTTCGATGGCCAGACCGTCACCGGCACTGAGAACGTGATGATGGCTGCCACACTGGCCGATGGAGTCACCGTCCTGGAGAACGCCGCGTGCGAGCCGGAGGTTGCCGATCTGGCTGCCCTGTTGAATCGCATGGGCGCGAGAATCGAGGGTGAGGGCACTCCAACAATCACTATCGAGGGAGTCTCGCATCTGCACGGAGCAGAGCACGAGGTGATCCCGGACAGAGTCGAGACGGGGACGTTCATGATTGCGGCTGCGATCACCGGCGGGGATGTCACCATCAATCGTTGCCTGCCGTGCCACCTGGAGTCGATCACAGAGAAACTGCGGGAGACAGGTGTGCGTGTAGAGGAGACGGACCGCAGTATTCGGGTCCTGGGAGACGGACAATTGCGAGGGGTCAATGTCAGAACTCACCCCTATCCCGGATTTGCCACCGATATGCAGGCGCAGTTCATGGCGCTTCTGTCGATTGCCCGGGGGAGCAGTGTCATCACCGAAACGGTCTTTGAAAACCGGTTCATGCACGTAAACGAGCTGCTGAGGATGGGTGCGGACATCAAGGTGATCGGCACTGCCGCGTTTGTCCACGGCGTCCCTATGCTGTCGGGTGCACCGGTGATGGCGACTGATCTGCGAGCGAGTGCATCGCTGGTTCTGGCTGGACTGGCCGCCCAGGGGACCACGACCGTGTCGCGGGTCTACCATCTCGACCGGGGATATGAGTCGATTGAGCGGAAGCTTCAGAGTCTCGGCGCCGACATTGAGCGAGTCGCAGAATAAAGGAGAGTTTTGGGTTTTGAGTCCCCAGTTTCGAGTGTGGACCTGAAACGCGAAACGCGAAACATGGAACCTGGAACTCGGAACAATGAGTGTATTGCTATCGCACTGCCCAAGGGCCGGCTGTTGTCCCCTGTCATGGCCCTCTTTGAGAGGATGGGCATCACATGCCTCCGGGGCTTTATCGATTCACGCCGTCTGATCTGCGAGGATCCGGATCGACAACTGCAGTTCCTCACATTGAAACCCGCCGACATCCCGACCTATGTGGAGCATGGCGCTGCTGACATGGGGATCGTGGGGAAGGATCAGCTCCTCGAGCAGTGTCGCGATGTCTACGAGCCGGTGGATCTCAGGTTCGGCGCCTGTCGGCTTGTTGTGGCCGAACCGGCGGAACTCCATAAGCAGGATGACCCCCATTCCTGGTCGCACGTCAGGCTGGCCACCAAATATCCAAACCTTGCAGAAGCGTACTTCAGCCGTAAAGGGATTCAGGCAGAGATCATTAAGTTGAACGGTTCTCTTGAGCTGGCGCCCCTTGTCGGGCTGGCCGAGCGGATCGTTGACCTCGTAGAGACCGGGCAAACCTTGAAGGCAAATGGGCTGGTGGAGGTTGAGGAGATCGCCAAGGCGACAGCGCGGCTCATTGTCAATCGAGCGAGCCTCAAGACCAAGTACCGCAGAGTCCAGGACCTGATCGAGGAGATACGAAAGCAGATCGAGGGACACGTGGAAAGGGCGCCTGAATGAAAGTACTCCAGGCCGGATCGCAAGAGTGGCGGCTGTTTTTTGCGCAGCTCAGGTCCCGACAGGGTGCCATACCCGCCGATATCGAGCAGACCGTTCGCGGTATCCTGGAAGGGGTACGCATGAACGGTGATGTCGCCCTCTTCGAGCAGACGGAGCGGTTGGACGGCGTCCGTCTCGATGCCGTTTCGGTACAGGTAGGGCCAGGAGAGGTTGAAGAGGCATACGCGGCCCTGGCACCCGCTTCCCTTGAAGCCATCAAGACGGCGGTATCGCGGATCAGAGCCTTCCACCTCCGACAGCTCCGCCCCTCCTGGTTCTCGGAGGAAGACGGAGCGATCGTCGGGATGCTTACACGGCCGCTCGACCGGGTAGGGATCTATGTGCCGGGTGGCACGGCGGCCTACCCGTCGACGGTGCTCATGAATGCGATCCCGGCTGCGATTGCCGGCGTGGCGGAGGTCGTGATGTGCACGCCGCCGCGCCGCGACGGCAAGGTGGCTGGAGCGGTGCTGGTCGCCGCTGATCTATGCGGGGTTCATGCGGTCTATAAGGCGGGCGGCGCCCAGGCGGTAGCAGCCATGGCCTATGGGACCCCATCGATCCCGAAGGTGGATAAGATCGTCGGTCCCGGGAACATTTATGTCGCGGCAGCCAAGCGGCTGGTCTTCGGGCAGGTGGGGATCGATATGATCGCCGGCCCGACGGAGTTATCGATCATCGCTGATGCGGAGGCCAGCGCTGCTTGGGTCGCCGCCGACCTACTCTCGCAGGCCGAGCACGATCCGCTCTCCAGCGCCATACTGCTCACACCTTCCCAGCGGCTTGCCGAAGAGGTGGTGGACGAGGTGAAACGCCAGGTGGCGCTGTTGCCTCGGCGACAGATTGCGGAGGCCTCCTTGGAGCGGTTCGGTGCGGCAGTCGTCGTGAAGGGACTGGACGAGGCTGTTGACCTTGCCAACGAGGTTGCGCCGGAACATCTGGAACTGCTGGTCAAGGATCCTTGGGGACTATTGCCACAGATCAGGCGCGCGGGCGCCATCTTCATGGGAGGCGCGAGTCCGGAGGTAGTGGGCGATTACCTGGCCGGGCCGAATCATATCCTTCCGACAGGAGGGACGGCGCGCTTTGCTTCGCCCCTCTCCGTGGCCGACTTCCAACGCCGGAGCTCGCTGATCGCCTTCAGCCGGCAGAAGCTGGAGGCGCTGGAGCCGACACTGGTCGAGCTGGCCCGCCTGGAGGGGCTCGAGGCCCACGCGAGGGCGGCCTCGATCAGGAGGCTTGCATGAAGAGAGCACGTCTGCTCGATCTGATCAAACCCGGAGTTCTGGGCCTTACAGCGTATCGGGCCGAGGAGCCACGACCCGATCTGATCAAGCTCGATGCCAACGAAAGCCCGTTCCCGCTTCCGGAGGAGCTGCGCCGGGAGCTTCGCGCCGCGTTGGATCAGGTGGACGTCCACCGTTACCCGGATGCGAAAGCGGATCGGCTCCGATCAGTCCTGGCCGCACAGCTCCAGGTGGCGCCTGGAGCGCTAGTCCTGGGTAATGGATCTGATGAGTTGATTCAACTGTTATTGCTGGCGACGTCAGGACCTGGGGCTACGGCTCTCGCCCCGGTTCCGACCTTTTCAATGTATGAGCTGATCGCGAGGGCTCAGGGGCTGCGCTTTGAAGGGGTGCCGCTCGGTCCTCGTTTTGGGCCGGACCTGCCCGCACTGATCGAGACTATCGAGCGAGTGCGCCCCAAGGTCGTCTTTCTGGCTACACCGAACAACCCGACCGGCGGGGTCTTTTCTGAGGCGGAGATCTTTAAGATTTTGGCCGTTGCGCCTGGATTGGTCGTTGTGGACGAAGCCTATGGGGCGTACGGCGGGCGGACCATGCTACCGGCCCTGATCGATCAGGAGCGGCTGGTCATTCTTCGCTCCCTCTCCAAGATCGGACTGGCCGGTCTGCGCATCGGCTACCTCGTTGCCCATCCTGCCTTCGCAGCCGAGATGGAGAAGGTCCGCCTTCCATTTAACCTCAACAGTTTCTCCCAGGCGGCCGCCGTCGTACTGCTCAACCATCAAGCGTGGATCGATGCGAACGTCCGTAAGGTCGTCCGAGAGCGCGCGCGGGTGATGAGTTGCCTGGTTGCGCTGCCCGACGTTGAGGCCTTCCCGTCAGCAGCCAACTTTATCCTCTTTCGGACGACGCGTCCAGGAGGCGATCTGTTTGAAACGCTGCTTCAGCAAGGCGTGCTGGTGCGAAATCTAGGGTCAGTGCCGGGCCTGCACGACTGTCTGCGGGTCACCGTGGGGACGAAAGCAGAGAACGATCAGTTTGTGGAAGCATTGACGAAGGCGCTGAAATAACGTGCAGGGTGCGAAATCCCCTCGCACCCCCCTTTATCAAAAGGGGGGTGCGAGGGGATTTGGTGTAAAGCGATGGGGCATGGTGCAATGCAGCAGACGGAGGTCGGATGATGGGCAGGACAGCCAAGGTACACCGGAAGACCTCAGAAACTGATGTCGTGGTGGAACTCAACCTGGATGGAACGGGCCGACACATGCTTCAGACCCAGATCCCTTTCCTTGATCACATGCTGGCCCAACTGGCGACGCACGGCCTCTTCGACCTCAGCATTGAGGCGCGGGGCGACCTCCAAGTCGATCTGCACCACACTGTGGAGGATGTCGGGATCGCGCTTGGCGACGCGTTCGCCGAGGCCATGGGGAACAAGCGGGGCATCCGGCGATTTGCCTCGGCGCTGATCCCACTGGACGAGGCGCTGGCCCGCGTGGCGATCGACATCAGCGGCCGCCCGTTTCTGGTCTATGAGGCGCCGCAACTTCAGGGTCGGATCGGAAGTTTCGATGTCACCTTCGTCAAGGAGTTTATGCGCGCCCTTGCCATGAACATGAAGGTGAACCTCCATGTTACGGTCCTGTACGGTGACAACCTGCACCACTGCGTTGAAGCGATCTTCAAGGCATTGGCCAGGAGTCTCGATCAGGCGACGGTGCTCGATCCGCGGATTGCCGAGGTCCCTTCGACCAAGGGAAGTCTGTGATTGCCATCATCGACTCCGGTATTGCGAACCTCCGGAGCGTGCAGAAGGGGTTCGAGCGCGTTGAGGCTGACGCCAGGGTTGTGGAGGATCCGCGAACGCTTCGTGACGCGTCGGGCATTGTTCTTCCAGGGGTTGGCGCCTTCGCCGATGGGATCGGTAAGCTTCAGGACGGCGGATTTGTTGAGCCGCTGCTTCGGGCGATCGAGGCGGGTAAGCCGATCCTCGGCATCTGCCTTGGACTGCACTTCCTGTTCAGTGAAAGTGAGGAGTTTGGACATCACGCGGGCCTCAACATCATCAAGGGCCGGGTAGTCCGATTTACCGATGTGGCCCTCTCCGGGAATGGGTGCAACGCCAGCTCGAGGCTCAAGATCCCCCACATGGGGTGGAACCGGATCCGGATCGAACGACAGGCCCCGATCTTCATGGGCATTCCCGATGGGGCATTCTTCTATTTCGTCCATTCGTACTATGTGCAACCGGAGGATGAAGACGTGATCGCCGCGACGACCGAATATGGCCTCCGATTCACCTCAGTGCTGTGGCGCGATAACCTCTTTGCCTGCCAGTTTCATCCCGAGAAGAGTCAAGCATTAGGCCTGCAACTGTTGAAGAACTTCGCGTCCCTCACGTAGATGCTGATCATTCCCGCGATCGACCTGAAAGGGGGCCAAGTCGTTCGGTTGTCGCAAGGCGATCCTTTGCGCCAAACCGCCTATTCCGCCGATCCGATCGCCATGGCCGAGAGGTGGGAGGATGAGGGGGCGTCGATCCTGCACCTAGTCGATCTTGACGGCGCCTTTTCCGGGAAACCGCAGCAACTTTCCGTTGTTGCTCAAGTAGCCCGGTCGATCAAGATTCCTCTGCAGCTTGGGGGCGGATTACGGAGTTTGGCTGCCTTGGAGCAGGCATTCGCCTCCGGCGTCGAACGGGCTGTTCTTGGGACGGCTGCCATCCAGGATGAGGGGTTCTTAAGGGAGGCGGCCTGTCGCTATTCGGGTCGGATTCTTCTTGGAATCGATGCGAAAAATGGCAAGGTCGCGGTGCGGGGTTGGGCGGAAGCCACTGAGCTGCTCGCAGCCGACCTGGCGATACGAGCCGCCGATCTTCCGCTGGCGGCGATTATCTATACCGATATCGAGCGAGACGGGATGCTCACAGGGCCCAATCTAGGCGCTCTGCAACAAATGGCTCAGGCGGCCCGCCACCCGATCATCGCGTCCGGAGGGATTGCAACACTTGACGATGTCAGGAGACTCGCCAAGCTTGAGCCCACGATCGTCATCGGGGCGCTGGTTGGAAAGGCGCTCTACGAGGGCAGATTCTCATTGAAGGACGCGATTGCGGCGGCGAGATAAATCATGCTGGCAAAGCGGATCATCCCATGTCTGGATGTGAAAGACGGGCGTGTCGTGAAAGGGACGCGGTTTGTGGACCTCCGGGACGCGGGCGACCCGGCCGAGGTGGCGGCGCTGTATGACCAGCAAGGGGCCGACGAACTGGTCTTCCTGGATATCACCGCCTCCTATGAGCGACGGGATATTTTAGTTGATGTAGTCCGTCGGACGGCCGACATGACCTTTACCCCCCTCACGGTCGGTGGCGGGGTCCGAACGGTGGACGATATCCGGGCGCTGCTTCTCGCGGGCGCCGACAAGGTCTCGCTCAACACGGCGGCGGTCGAGCGCCCGGAGTTGCTTACTGAGGCTGCCATGCGGTTCGGGAGTCAGTGCATTGTGCTCGCCATCGACGCGAAACGGGTCAACGGCGGTTCAAGGCTCCAGGCGCCCAGTTCCACGTCCCAAGTTCCAAGTGTAGAATCTGGAAGCCGGAACCAGGAACTTCGCTGGCAGGTGTATATCCATGGCGGACGGACACCGACCGGACTGGATGCTGTCGGGTGGGCGAAGCAAGGAGAGGCGCTGGGGGCAGGGGAGATCCTGCTGACCAGCATGGACAGGGATGGGACGAAGGATGGCTACGATTTGTCTCTCACTCGCGCAGTGGCAGATGCTGTGACGATTCCGGTCATCGCGTCGGGTGGAGCGGGCACACTGGATCACCTGTATGAGGCATTGGTGGTCGGGGGGGCCGACGCCGTGCTGGCTGCCTCCATCTTTCATTTCCGTGAATACGCCATTCAGGATGTGAAGGTGTACTTGCGCGGCCGCGGCGTCTCGGTGCGGGAGTAAGAGGCTATGGAAGGATTCGACCTTACGCAAATTCGATTTGGTGAATCGGGGTTGATCCCGGCCATTGTCCAGGACGCGGAGAGCGGCCAGGTCCTGACCCTTGCCTACATGAATAAAGAGTCGCTGCGGCTGACAATCGAGACCGGTCTTACCCATTTTTACAGCCGATCGAGGCAGCGCATCTGGCAAAAGGGGGAGGAGTCGGGCCACATCCAGCGTGTGCGCGAGATCTATTTCGACTGCGACGAGGATACCCTGCTGATCAAGGCCGAGCAGGTGGTGGCGGCCTGCCACACCGGTCGACGGTCCTGTTTTTTCCGTCGCTTGCACCCCTCGTCAGAGTCGCCGGAGGAGCTGGCTCGGCAGCAGTTCGATCCTGAGGTGGTCTATGGCGGAAGCCTTGCGATTCTCCAGCAGATCTTCGAAGTTATCAAGGATCGACAGGCGAGACCGAAGCCGGATTCGTATGTCTCTGGGCTGTTCAGCAAGGGACAGGATCAAATCCTTAAGAAGGTGGGAGAAGAGGCGGTCGAGTTGGTCATGGCTTCCAAGGATGGGAGACCGGACGAGATTATCTATGAAGCGGCGGATCTCTGGTTTCACACGCTTGTCCTTCTTGGCTACCACGGGATCGCGCCGTCAGAGGTGGCTCGGGAACTGCGCAAGCGCTACGGGAAAAAGAGCAAGGCGGAGTATCGATAGGGCGGAGACGTGGATACCTGTCTCTTTTGCAAGATCGCCAACCGAGAATGTCCGGGGAAGATTGTCTATGAGGACGAGCAGTCTGTCGCCTTCGAAGACATTCACCCGAAGGCCCCCATTCATATCCTGATTGTTCCCCGTCAACACCTCGCGACCATCCTCGATGCGACCCAGACTGATGATCGGTTGCTCGGGCACCTCCTGTTGGTGGCGAACCGGATCGCAAGGCAGATCGGGATCGCGGATCGGGGCTTCCGCTTGGTGATCAATTGCAACAACGAGGGCGGGCAGGCAGTATATCACCTGCACCTCCACCTGCTGGGTGGGCGGCCGCTCAGTTGGCATCCGGCGTAAGAGAACAACCGTCCCCTCAAGCTCCGGCGGACCATTTCTAAGAGGGACCGCGCGGTTTACCGGCTTCCGTGTACCTCTCTGGTCCATCACGGGGCGCCGAGTCGACCGGTTTCAATCTCGGATAGCTCAAGCTGCGGTCTACTTGTGCGCAGGCATTCTTACGATCAGGACCGGACAGGAGGCGATGCGGATCACCCGTTCGGCCACGCTGCCTAGAAAAGCGTGAGCGAGCCCGGTCCGCCCATGGGTCCCCATGATGATCAGATCAATCTGGTGCTCTTGAGCGAACTTGACGATTTCCTCGTATTCCACACCGACCAGTACCATGGGATGGACGATCACCTGCTTCTCCCGGATCTGCTCGACCTGCTTTTGCAAGTCGTCCTGCGCCTGCTTGACCAGAGTCTCGATGACCCCGCCAAAATCGTACCCCGGCAACCGGAGCGGATTGTAGATCGCATGCAGGAGATAGACCTCGGCCCTAGCTTCATGCGCGAAGGTCAGGGCGTACTGACACGCATACTCGGAACTCGCAGAGAAATCGGTCGGAACGAGAATCCGTTTGATCGGCATTCACTCCTCCTTAGGGCATCGATGGCTTTCTAATTAGCCCTCCCGTCGAATCGGGCAGGACGTATGGCACGATCCTATCAAACGCGAGCCGGAGTGACAACCATGCTCCTTCATGGGAGGCCGCAGGCTTCTTCGTCTTTCGGATCAGGTATTGCCGCAACGCAACTCCGGTTTCCCGCATTCGAGCGTCATGGACCCCGTGAGGCGTCATCGGAAATAGCTGGACAGTATCTTAGTCGATTCGCTATTCTGCCACGTATGGAGGCGGAATGGGCCCGGTGGCCCTCCTGGTCTTCAAAACCAGCGTACCCGCTAATACCGGGTTGGTGAGTTCGACCCTCACACGCCTCCGCCACTATTTCGGCAAGTTATTGTAAAAGAGGTGGCCTTTATTCACCGCATCGTCTGGGTTCAACAGCGGCAGCGGCCCTGATTGGTAATTGGGCGAGAAAGGGACAGTCATGCAGATGCAGTGCACCAAAGCACTGGAGTTCGGAGTGCTTGTTGCTGTGGCGCTCACAGGCTGCGCCACGCTCAATCATGGAGTCGCACAGAATTGTCAATCGGGAGCAGCAAGAACTGGAGGGGGAAATACAAGCGACTGTGGCCGCTATGGGATTGCACAAGGAAATACCGGAGAATTCGTGATCACTAAAGATCGGCAGTTAGAGTTGACCACGCGATTCCCCACGCTCGACGCTGCAGAAGCGCATTACCGGTATATCGTAGAGTGCGATCGAGATGGCGGGCGCCGCAATCCGGGATGGTGGGGAGGTCCGCTCCCAAGCTCGCTGTGCGACGGCAAACAACCAGAATGGATTCCCATCTCACAGACCGCAGTAGACACCCTCCCACGACCAGCATCAATGCCCGCGCCGAGCCATTACACCCCACTGGTCGATCCGGCTCTCATCACCGACCAAGAGCGATTTGAACGGGATCTTGCGCAATGCCGAGACCTAGCCGTGACGAACACCGCCAGCAATCAGGCCCTCACGACTGGTGTGGAAGGTGCCGCAGCGGGGGCAGCTTTCGGTGCGCTTATGGGTCTGGCGGTGGGCCTAAAGCCGGGACAACTAGCACCAGCCGGGGCGCTCGGCGGCGGCATCGGTGGCTTGGGGGCCGGGGCTGTAAATCAAGAAGCAACCTTTCAGCAGATTTACAAAAACTGCATGATTGGGCGCGGCTGGCAGGTATTGCGATAATCTCCCTCCGTCTCACCACCTGGCTCCAAATGGGGTGCCGGATCAGTCGCGCGGTATTGGGCTATCATAAATTGGATCAGAGCTGCCAGGAACTGCTGCAGCTAGAGGGAGTCAGTGTGATTCCAGCCGGATGGAGTATGGACGATTGGGACGGTAGGTCCATGAGGAGAGCATGGGTCGGAAGTGTGGCGTAGATCGCGGGCTCTTTCAACGTGGGGGTGCCTGGTGGATTTGCTGGACCCGCCTCTCCAGGCATGACGACCAGGAGAAGATCGATCCCGCCAAGTTCCCGGCGAAGGCGTTCTACCGGAAGCGCAAGCTGGCCGTCAAGGAGGAGGCCCACCTGCGGGCGTGGTGGAACGGATCGCAGAATGCGGCTGCCACTCCCCCACCGCGCTGGTAAGCTCCCTTCTGGAATCGGTGAGTAATTCGGAGGACCGAGTATGAGCCTATCCTCTATGCTGCAATACCGTGTCGTGATCACGAGGGATTCGGAGACTGGCAGTGTGGTGGCCGAAGTCCCAGCCCTTGGCATTGCGGACCAGGGAGCGGACGTGCCGGAAGCTCTGGCCAATATCAAGGCTATGGTGGCCTTCCACGTGAAGTGCCTTCAGGAAGAGGGAGAGCCTATCCCGCCTGGCGAGGAGGGGGAGGAGGGGTTTTACGTGCATGTGAAGCTTCCCGCCCATGCCGCTTAGGCCGTTTCGGCCGAGGGAGGTTATCCGCAAACTGGAAGCAGCAGGCTTTCGACTGCGCAGGCAGACCGGGAGCCATGCCCGTTATGTCCACCCGGATAACTGAAAGGTCACCGTACCGATCCACTCCCGCGACATTGCCGTTCCCACCCTACGATCCATCCTGCGCCAGGCTCACTTGAGTCCTGAGGCGTGGGAGACCCTCTGAGGGCGGCGGCGTATTGGGACGCTCACAGCCCCCGGCAGAACATATCGGAGACATCCGTGAGGGCACGATCCGCTTCGTCAGGCGGCCCAAGCAGGCGATCAGCATCCGGCTCGATCCTGAGCGCCAAGCTAGAGGCGATAGCAGGGGCCAACTTCTATTGAAAAAGGGAATGCGATGGAGCAAGTCAGCCAAGCGGACATCCTGAACAAAGATCCTTCTCTGGCAGAGATCGTGAGACGGCTGGTGCAGGCCTATCGGCCGGAGCGGATCTACCTTTTCGGATCTATGGCCCGCGGTGATGCAGGACCAGACAGCGACTACGACCTGCTGGTTGTCGTCTCCGATGATGCTCCAATGGAGCAGCGAGACAGCGATTTGGCCTATCGGACGCTGCGCGGAACCGGGATCGGCGCCGATGTCGTCGTCTGGACCCATTCGCGTTTTGAGCGGCGCAAGCACGTTGTGTGTTCGCTTCCAGCCACGGTTCTTCGCGAGGGAAGGTTGCTCCATGCCTTGCGACCCTGAGCTTGTTGCAGAAACTCGTTCGCGGTTTGTGAAGGCTGCGCAGGACATGGGTGCTGCGGCTCACGAGTTCACGGCGGAACCCCCCTTTCTTGCTGACATTGTCTTCCATGCCCAGCAGGTCGCGGAGAAGAGTTTTAAGGGTTTCTTGACATGGCATAGTACCCCTTTTCGCAGGACGCACCTCTTGGAAGAAATCGGTGAGCAATGCCTAAGCGTCGATCCAGGATTGCGGCCCATGGTCGAGAGGGCTGTGCCGCTGACGAAATACGCTTGGAAGTTTCGATACCCTGGGGAACTGGATGATCCTTCCAGAGAAGAGGCAGGGGCTGCACTTGCTGTTGCTCGGGAAGTATACGAGTCGATCCTCGCACGACTGCCTGAAGAGGTGAGACCATGAACGTGAAGTCTTGCCGCGACGCGGTTGAGTAGACAGGGACTGCAGAATTCTTGACACGTTCAGCTACGTGTTGGATATTTCGGCTAATTCAGTCCTGGGTAGCTCGACGGTCTCAGGAGATATGCTGTCGACGTTTGCGGCCGTCTAAGGCGGCTCATTAAATAGCTCGGCTTATCCTGGACACGCCCCGTGCAGGTCGTAAGATTGTCAGGAGCCGCACACTTTAGTGTGGCTGGTACAATTCGTCACGAGTGACTGTAGCGAAACTTGCAGTACATTAAGAAGAGGCCATATGAAACTAACGGTCTTGGTTGCAGTTGTTCTGATCCTGAATATCGTAGGCCACGACCGGCCTATGGCATTCGCACAGACAGTGGACACTGTTGTCCCGCAATTCACTGGCACTCCTTCGTCGACCCATGGGGAGCAAACGGCCCCTGGCTCTGACTCCCGAACCGCACCGCTCCCGGATCTCCAAGGATTTCCTACAGCCCCAGCTCCCTTCGAATTGGCTGCCCTCACACTTCCCAACAACTTTACCGAAGTCACCGCACTGTTCGAGCGACTTCCTCCTAATGTTGCGGGTCATGGGCGTTCAGCCCAGCTTGATCGCATAGCTCCCGAACGTTCAACCGTCGGCTACGGCGAAGATAGGCGTATGGCCCGGCTAAGAGCCCTCCCCCTCTTACATATACAGGCGATTGATCTGACGAAGGGCGATTTCTTCCCAATAAACTGGAAAGCCGGGCATGTCGTTGCCATGATGGCGAGGCATAGCGAGGAAGTTGCAGAATTTGGGCAGGACGGTAGCCTCTTCTGGGTACGTCAAAACACCTTTATAGCGCAGGCGCAATCGATGGAGCGTTTCCCTAGATACGGCATGGTGTGGGGCAGAGCCGACAGTCCCTGGATATTCTCCGTCCAGGCTGACACTCCTGAGAGTCGTGATGCGCTGCTTGCTGCCTTCGTCGCTGCGGCCAAGTCTGCGCAACGCTAATAATCTTTCGTGTGTCACCCAGCGGCTGGTCAGGCGCTTTGCAGTAGCCGTCGCCCGAAGTGCGTACTGACCAAGTGGCGCGAGGATAGGGCGGTTATCGATCGTCAAGTCGAGACCCTTTTGCCCTACCGCAAGTCACTGATCCATGTGTGTGTCATCGGCTGGCGGCGGATTTCGTAAGAGGATGTGCGGGGCAACCCGCGGCTTGCCGGTGGAAAGGGCTTCGCCGGAAGCATTACCCAGGTCTCAGCGTTCAGGGTTCGTCATGACCTTCGACCTTCAACGTATTCTCGAAAGCAAATGCGCCTTGCGGCGCTCACTGGCGCAGCGCCCGGTAGTCGAGAAACTAGCCCTACTGGACGTACTGCGCGAGCGAACTCGCGCCATCCGCACTGCCGCCATAGCGCGGGGCGTGGACACGAAGGAGCGGACGCACTATCGGAGGCTCGAGAAATGGCTAAGAAGCGCATTCCTCATTACCGATGGCGTCTGACGGACTGTTTGGACGTGAGTACCGCCGGCAGCGCAAGCTTGCGGTCGAGATAGTAACGTATGGTGGAGTAGTACGGGTTACTGCCTAGTTGGCTCGTTGGAACTGAAGGTCGGCGAAGGACGCTTGGGCCGATGACTTGGTGTGCTGGGTGTTGATCCAGATGGCGACGCGCCCCACCTTGGGGAGTGAGTTCTTGCCAAAAAGCCGCACGTAATCCTCGGCAACATTTCGACGCTCCTGGACCCATTTACCCAACTCTTGCTTTCCGCTCCGCAGGACAATATTCTTGTTAGGGGTGATGGGTGAATAGCCGTCGGTGACAGTTCCTTCAGGGGCATTACTGTCCCAGTAATAGCCGAGGGTTGGGCTGCGCATTTTGAACAGCGGATGGGGAAAGATGACGTAGACTTGAGCGGCCTGGTCATTGGTATCCTTTGCACGGGCGTCGCCTGCCTCAGGGAGGCGATCCACTTTCCACCACCATGTCAGTATCGGAAACTCCTTCAGGTCTACCTCGACCTCCTTGTGCAGTCCGAATGAGCTTTCATTGCTCGCGAGCTGGATAGCGAATCGGCCATTCTTGAACGGTTGGAGCTTAATTTCAGGATGATTCTCGTAGAGTTCCAAATCCCAGCCGACCGGGATTCCTTTCCGATCTATCTTCCCGCTGATAGGCAGGGGAATGCTAGCCGTGTTAGGAACGGGGTTTGCCTCGGACGTGATCGATACCAGCCCCAGCAGTATCACTGCAAGGCCGACGAGCGCAGGCCGGCGCCGATGACGTGCCCCACGTTTTGCGCAGCCGAATGTTGTTGAGGTGGTCGGGATGGTTGTCGTGCTCAACTTAGCCTCCTCGACAGGGTATCACATCCAGGCTTGGTGATGCCGCACAAGAACTCATGAACAATCAGTGGTCGGCCTTCAATCGTTCATGATGAGCTGACCCATGCATACTGATGGCTGATGCGTATCTTCATAAGCAATGATTTTTATGATAAGTTAGCGATGAGCTCGGCACAAGGGTTTTCTTCAGGTAGTGTTGAATAACGAGAAAAATTTACCCTCCTAGCGTGCAATTCCAACTCTCCGGAGATTGAATCGCCCTGAGTGTGCTGCAGCTAATCATGCGTCATGTGGGCGTTTTCTGAGGTATCATATTCCTGTGTTCGGTTTGGCACGATAGTTGCCATTTCGCTTAATGTTACGGGCACGATTCAGATTGTGTAAGACGATAATGAGCCCACAGTGCCAAGACGTCGGCTGATCGATCTCCTCTCCTGTAACGAGATTCAATTTCAAAAGCAATAATGAGCGGACAGGTATCATCTCTGGGTCGGGCAACCATTTGCCTGAGGATCGCCCTGCTTCTATTCGCGGGATTCGCAGCGATCTGGGCGGTCTGGTATGTCGCGGCGGGCCGGGCATTCGGCCCCACGCTGCTGATTTATGCCGATGGCGCCCCCAAGCCGATGGCGGTCTTCAACGGGTCGGCTTACCAGTTGCGCGAAGAGCGTCCTTTGAATGCCTATCCTCCACTGTTGATTGACGCGGTTCTGCTCATGGAAGATCGGCGCTTCTATGAGCATCATGGAATAGATGTGCGCGGGGTTATGAGGGCTGTATGGGCCAACGCGAGGCGTGGGACTATTGTGCAGGGTGGCAGTACACTCACCCAACAACTGGTCCGAATGCGTTATCTTAATCAGGAGCGTACGTTCTGGCGGAAGATGAAGGAGGCCGTTCTCGCCCTCGGCCTGGAAGCTACTCTGTCGAAGCAGGAAATTCTGGAGCAGTACCTCAATGAGATCTATCTCGGGCAGCACGGGACCTTCGAGGTGCGCGGGATTGCGGCTGCCTCGCGGTATTATCTCGGCAAAGAGCCTGGCGCGCTTCGCCCGGCCGAAGCGGCCTTATTGGTCGGCCTGATCCGGTCGCCCAACACGGTCTCTCCCCTCGTCTCGTTGCGACGTGCCCGCGAGCGCCGGGACCTGGTCCTCGGCCGGCTGCGGGAGGAGCGGAGATTGAGCGACGCGGACTATTACCGCGCTATGAAGGAACCTGTCCGGGTAGCACGGGACTCGACTGTGGAGACCTCGTATTTCTTAGATTTCGTCAGACAAGAACTCGATGCCAAGCTTCCCGGCATCGCTGGTGAAAGGACGCTAAAGGTCTTTACCACCCTTGATATGGCTACCCAGCAGGTAGCCCATCGGGCCGTTGTGCAGGGGTTATTGAAGCTTGACGGGCGGAAAAAGGAGACATCTGAGCAGACCGCAGAGGGCGCGCTGGTAGCGCTGGACGTGCAGTATGGCGCCATCAAGGCGATGGTGGGCGGGAGGAACTACCAACGAAGTCAATTTAACCGGGCCGTTCAAGCTCGCCGACAGCCAGGTTCTCTTTTCAAGCCGTTCATCTATCTGGCTGCCTTTGAAGCGGGGCGTGGGGACAGCAATGAAGCGCTCACCCCTGCGACGCTTGTTCCCGATCGTCCTCTCACGCAAGTGGTTGGGAACGAGCGATGGACGCCCAAGAACTTCAATGGTCGTTACTATGGCACGGTGCGCCTGCGCGAGGCGCTTGAACGGTCCCTCAACGCTGCCACCATCACGATTGGGGAGCAGGTTGGGTTGGGTCGCGTGATTGAGCAGGCCAGAGCGTCCGGCATCGAAAGCCCGCTTCGACCAAGCCCGGCGACGCTACTGGGTGCTTCAGAGGTGAACTTGCTGGAGATCACGGCGGCGTATGGTACGCTCGCCAGGGGAGGGGAGTGGCTCAAACCCCATGCGATCAGGAAAGTGGAGGATGGGCAAGGGAAAGTGCTGTTCGAAGAGAGGCGTGAAGCACGACGAGCGGCTTCCCCTCAGGCCGCCTTCCTGGTGACGTCGATTCTGCGTGGCGTCTTTGAGCGAGGTACCGCTACCTCGGCTTACCGTCTTGGGCTTTCCAGAGAAGCCGCCGGCAAGACCGGGACCAGCAACGATATGCGGGATGCCTGGTTTGTCGGCTACACGCCCGATTTGATTGCTGGCGTGTGGGTCGGCATCGATTCCGGGGCGCCGCTTCAGTTGACAGGGGCCCAGGCTGCACTGCCGATCTGGACGCAGTTCCTTGAGCAAGCGTCTGTTGGCCATCCGTCGCGAAGCTTTAAGTCTCCGCCAGGGATCGTTACTGCCAAGATCGATCCTGCCTCCGGTCTCCGCCTGACCCCGGGATGCTCGGGAGGGGTGGAGGAGGTGTTCATCCAGGGGACGGAACCGAGAGCCACCTGCTCCCAAGGTGGGTTCGCTCTCCTTCAGTGGTTTCGTCGCCTCTTTTCCCGTTGACTCTCTTGAATCGGATTTACCCCAATTGGGATAGATCATCTCCTAAATCGGGTGAACGGAGAGGTGTGGAGGCTTCCTGCATCGTCCGGTTCTGACCGATATGATTTGCAACTCATGAGATCTATTGCGGAGAATGATTAATGTTGTCAAGCGTAAGATTTGGTATCCTTCCTGCAAGTAATGAGGAGTGATGAATGGCGATCGATGGATCTATGATGCCGAAACCAGGAAGGAGGTGATTTGAAGCGATGATGAAGAAATTGGGTATCGTATTGATGGCTGCATTCTTCAGCGTCTCCGTGGCTGGCCTCAGCTTTGCCGACGAGATGAAGGAGCATAAGGGCATGCCTGCGGCGACCAGCGCTCCAGCCAACCCTTGTGCTGGTAAGGAGATGAAGGAGGCGCCGAAGAAGGCGAAGAAGAAGGTGGCTAAGAAGAAGGCGGCGGCCCCGAAGGAGGAAGAGGCCCCAGCTGCAGCCCCGGCTGCACCAGCGAAGAAGTAACCGCTCTTCTTCTGATGATATGACGTCGAAACCAGGAAGGAGGTGATTTGAAGCGATGATGAAGAAATTGGGTATCGTATTGATGGCTGCATTCTTCAGCGTCTCCGTGGCTGGCCTCAGCTTTGCCGACGAGGCGAAAGCACCGGCGCCTGCTACTGCCAAGGAAGAGATGAAGAAAGAGGAAGTGAAGAAGCCGGCTCCTAAGAAGGCGAAGAGGAAGGCGGCGAAGGCGGCTAAGAAGGCGGAAGAAAAGAAGGAAGAGGCCCCAGCGGCTGCCCCAGCCCCAGCTCATACACCAGAGAAGAAGTAGAGTTTATTTGTTCTTCGGGCTCGAACAGAGCCGAAAGGCACCTCGCATCTTGCGGGGTGCCTTTTGTTTTGTGGCAACAACAAGCGCCGAGAAAAGGCTTGACACTGGAGAGTACCTTATCTAAGATACCCTTGCGGGGTGGAGCAGTCTGGTAGCTCGTTGGGCTCATAACCCAAAGGTCGCAGGTTCAAATCCTGCCCCCGCAACCAAAAATCAATGGGTTAGGCGATTTCGCCTGGCCCATTACTTGTGTAGAACGCCCAGTAGACCCTTAGGAGGCTTACCCTCTCGGGTTCCCAAGCGGGGGCGATGGCCTCCCGGGTGATCCAGGGCATTCTGGATTCCCTCTCGGATCGTCCGCTTCACATCCGCATTACTCAAAAGCAGCCCAACGTGATCCTAACTGTAGTGCGGCAGTGACCGATCGGATGTTTTCTCGTCGGATGGAGTAGCTGTCGGGGATTCCCCGGGGGCCGAAGTGTCCGGGAGCGGCGAGTCGCGGGCAGTAGGGAATCTTCAATCGCCACAACAGAGGACTTTACCGTTAGCGATGACACTGGCAACGCCTGCACAGTTTTAACCTTGACAAGGGGCGACGAGAGGGCTATTTTTAAGCGCTGCGGAGGGAGTGGTGGCAGGTGTTTGAAGGACTTACAGAACGATTAAGCTTGGTCCTGAAAAAGCTTCGTGGCCACGGGCGCCTCAGCGAGGAGAACATCACTGAAGCGCTTCGAGAGGTACGGCTTGCGCTACTCGAAGCGGATGTCAATTTCAAGGTCGTCAAAGGGTTCGTCGAGCGCGTCCGCGATCGGGCAGTGGGCCGCGAGGTATTAGAGAGTCTTACCCCTGGCCAGCAGGTCGTCAAGGTCGTCTACGAGGAGCTGGTCGAGGTGCTTGGTAAGACACGCGCCCCGCTGACCTATGCGTCCGATCCTCCGACGACCATCATGCTGGTCGGCCTGCATGGATCCGGCAAGACGACAACGTCGGCGAAGCTGGCCCGATGGTTCGTGTCGGAAGGGCGGTCGCCGCTCCTGGTAGCGGCCGACACGGTGAGGCCCGCGGCCAGGGAGCAGCTCCAGACGCTTGGGCGGGCCCTTGGGGTTTCGGTGTACGCGGGGCCTGGTTCTGCGCTGCAGGTATGCCAGGAGGCGCGACAACTGGCAAAGGAGCGTGGGCAGAATCCGGTGATTCTCGACACCTCCGGGCGACTCCATATCGATGAGCCGCTCATGCAAGAGCTGGTGGCGATTGCAGCGGCCACCTCCCCGACCGAGCGGCTGATGGTCGCCGACGCCATGACCGGACAGGATGCGGTCAATTCCGCCCTCCGGTTCAACGCGGATCTTGATCTGACGGGATTCATTCTCACCAAGTTAGATGGGGATTCCCGAGGCGGCGCGGCCCTCTCGATCAGGTCGGTAACAGGGAAGCCGATCAAGTTCATCGGTGTCGGCGAGAAGCCGGATGCCCTCGAACCGTTCCACCCTGAACGACTGGCTTCTCGGATCCTCGGGATGGGCGATATCCTGACCCTCGTGGAAAAGGCGCAGGCGAGGGTGGATCAGAAACAAGCCCAGGAACTTGTGAAGAAGGTTCGCGCCGAGGGCTTTACGCTGGAGGATTTTCGTGTGCAACTCCAGCAACTGAAGGACCTTGGGCCCCTCGATCAGGTGATGGAGATGATCCCGGGGTTGTCACGGCAGAAGGGCCTGGCTGACACGTTCTCAGCAGAACGAGAGTTCAAGCAGGCTGAGGCGATTATTAATTCGATGACCCGGAAGGAGCGGGAAGTTCCCGAAATCATCAATGGGAGCCGGCGCCGACGGGTCGCTGCCGGAAGCGGCACATCGGTGGCAGATGTGAATCGTCTGCTTAAACAGTTTGTCCAGGCCCGGAAACTGATGAAACATGTCATGCCTGGAGGTAGCGGGGCGAGGGCGAAAATGGCAAAGCGCCTTCGATCCTTCATGGGCGTGTGACGCCGGACAGACCTGCCTCTGCGGTGGACGCAGAAGAGTAAGGGGGGAGATAACGATGTCTGTGAAGATCAAATTGCGGCGGATGGGGGCAAAAGCGCACCCCTTCTATCGTTTGGTGGTGGGAGATTCGCCGGTCGCTGGAGGTGGCAAGGTGCTGGAGACCCTGGGTACCTACGATCCCCATGGGGAGCCGCCTGCGCTCTCTGTGCAGGCCGAGCGTGCATTACAATGGTTGCAGCGGGGTGCGGAGCCCACCGACAGCGCTCGACAGCTTTTGCGTCGGGCAGGCGTCATGCGGCAATTGGCTGAATTGAAAGCCGCAGGCAAGGGTCAATAACGCTTAGGTCGTTAGGCTAACGCATCGGAAGGAGGATACATGGAAGGCGGTCCGTCGGTTCCGAATCAGAGTCCCATGGAGCAAGCCAACGCGCTTAAAGAGCTGGTGGAACGGATGGCCATGGCGCTGGTGGACAGTCCGGACCATGTGACCGTCGATGCGGCAGAGGAGGATAACGCGATGGTTCTCCGCCTGCGAGTGGCTTCCTCTGATGTCGGCAGGGTAATCGGCAAGCAGGGCCGGACGGCTAAGGCGATGCGCACTGTACTGCACGCCATCGCAGCCAGGTCGAAGCGTCGGGCTGTTCTGGAGATTCTGGAATAGGTGAATGGCACTGCCGCACCTCGTGCTGGGTAAGACCGTCAAGGCCTGGGGGCTCAATGGGGAATTAAAAGTGCAGCCCTACGCCGACTCGATCGCGATTGCGGCAGGATCGGCAACTGTGTACCTCAGGAGGGCCGGGGGCGACCTTGTGGAGTACGGCGTGGAGCGGATTCGGCAGGCGGGTCCAGCCTGGATCGTGCAACTGCAAGGCGTACAGACCGTTGAGCAGGCGGAACGTCTCGTTGATTGCGAGTTGCTTATTTCCAGATCGGCTGCCCCAACGCTTCCGGAGGGGACCTATTACCATGTCGATCTCATGGGCCTTCGGGTTGTGACCGAAGAGGGACGAGAGCTCGGACGGATCGTCGAAATCCTGGAAACGGGTGCCAACGATGTGTACGTGGTGCATGGTGAAGATTCGGAATGGCTGCTGCCCGCGACCAGGGAGGTTGTGAGAAGGGTCGATCTTGCAGGGGGGATTATGCTGGTCCATCTTCTGGAAGGGATGATCGAAGCTGAGGCGGTATGATATCCTCACGCTCTTCCCTGGGTTTTTTCAGGGACCTCTTTCGGAAAGCATCCTCAAGCGAGCCCAGCAGCGCGGCATCGTGCAGATCACGGTCCACGATCTTCGGAGCTATGCTCGTGATCGGCATGCCATCGTGGACGATCGGCCGTATGGGGGCGGCGCTGGAATGGTGCTTAAGCCCGAGCCGATTCTTGAGGCAGTTGCGAGTCTCCGTCAAGGACCAGAGACGCATCTGGTCCTCTTGACCCCACAGGGTCGCCCGTTTAAGCAGGCGATTGCCCAGGAGCTTGTCGAATACCGGCACCTGCTGCTCGTATGCGGCCGGTACGAGGGGTTCGACGAGCGGGTGAGAGACCTTCTGTCGCCAGATGAGATTTCGATCGGGGATTACGTCCTGACGGGGGGGGAGTTGCCGGCGCTCGTGCTCCTGGATGCTGTGATCCGATTGCTTCCCGGTGCGCTGGGCGATGAAGACTCAGCCCGGTACGACTCATTTGTAGATGCGTTGTTGGACTTTCCTCACTATACGCGGCCACAGAGCGTGCAGGAGCTTGCGGTTCCGGACGTGCTGCTGTCCGGAGACCACGAGCGAATCAGGCGCTGGCGTCGAAAAGAGGCCCTCAGACGTACCAAGGCGCGGCGGCCGGATCTCCTGCAGCACGCTTCGCTGAGTGAAGAGGATCTTGAACTCCTGAGGGAGATCGAAGAAGAGCAGGAGACTGGTTAATTACTTTGAAAGGCCCCCTCACCTACACCCTCTCCCCAGTGGGGGCGAGGGGCATCAAAAAAGACTCCTCTCCCCTGTAGGGAGAGGATAAAGGTGAGGGGGTGCGGAATGTGAAATAGCTCGTACTTTTTATATAGTGGAGGCTGAATCATGGATGTCATCAGAAGCGTCGATGCGCCCTCGTTGAAGGCGCAGATTCCGGACTTCTCGCCCGGTGACACGGTCAAGGTGCAGGTGAAGGTCCTGGAAGGGGACAAGGAAAGATTTCAGGCTTTTGAAGGGGTAGTCATTCGTAAGCGCGGCAGCGGACTGGGCGCCACCTTCACGGTCCGCAAGGTTACGTACGGCGTCGGTGTTGAGCGCATCTTCCCCATCCATTCCCCCATGATCGAGAAGATCGAGTGCACAAGACGGGGTCGTGTCCGTCGAGCAAAGCTCTACTACCTGCGGAAGTTGAGGGGCAAGGCCGCACGGATCTCAGAGCGCAAGCTGACGTAAAGAGAATCGCTTCGCTGCCGCCCGCAGAGGTAGAAACCGGTCTCCGTACCGCCGGCTATCACTTCATTGCGGGTGTTGATGAGGCCGGACGGGGGTCGCTGGCCGGACCGGTCGTGGCTGCCGCCGTGATGCTTCCGCCGACTTGCGTAATCAAGGGGGTGGATGACTCCAAGGCCCTCAGCGCACAGCAACGCGAGCGACTCGACTTGGCGATCAAGTCCGAAGCGGTAGCCGTCGGCTTCGGCGTGGTCCAGGAGGAGGTAATCGATGCCCTTAATATCCTCCAGGCGACAATGCTTGCCATGCGGCGTGCTATTGCGGCGCTGAACCCGCCCCCCGGTTTTGTCCTGATCGACGGCGACCAATCCCCCCGTTGCTCCATCCCACATCGATTGATCCCTTCCGGGGATCGTCTCTGCTTCTCCATCTCTGCGGCGTCCATCCTTGCGAAGGTGGCCCGGGACCGAATCATGCAGGCATACGACCTGGCCCTCCCGCACTACGGCTTCGGTCGACACAAAGGATACGGGACCTCGGAACATCTGTCGGCTATTGCGCGGCTGGGTGTGAGCCCTATTCATCGGAAGACCTTCAAAGGTGTCCGGGAGTACGTATAACGGAGGCCCACGGATGACAACCGGACGGTCGGCTCTGGGAGCGGAAGGGGAGCGCGCCGCGAAGGCGTATCTGCAGGCCAAAGGATTCCGGATTCTCCACGAGAACTACTCGACCCCGCTGGGCGAGATCGATCTGGTCGCTCAGGACGGCGGCGTGGTAGTGTTTGTGGAGGTGAAAACTCGCACGTCAGGCGAGTTCGGTCCGCCGCAGGCCTCGGTCACGCGTCACAAACAGCGTCAGATCGTCAAGGTCGCGGAGCTATTTTTGCAGCGCCACCGGCTCTCTGGGGCAGCCTGCCGCTTCGATGTTGTCGCCGTCACGTTTGCAGGCAGCCAGGCAGGGCGGCCCGAGATCCTCCTGATCCGGGACGCTTTCAGCAGCGAGGGGACTACGCTCTTTTAGCGGAGGTACGATGCTGGCCAAGGTGTTATCCAGCGCGGTGCTGGGGGTCGAGGCCTACCTGGTCGACGTCGAGGTCGACATCGCCCAAGGTCTGCCCAACTTCAACACCGTCGGGCTGCCGGATGCGGCAGTCAAGGAGAGTCGCGACCGGGTGAGGGCAGCCATCAAGAACTGCGGCTTCGACTTTCCCGCCCGGCGGATCACGGTGAACCTGGCGCCGGCCGACATCAAGAAGGAGGGCGCCTGCTTCGACCTCCCCATCGCCTGCGCCATCCTGGCGGCCATGGGCCTGATCAAACCTGACCGGCTTCAGAGCCATCTGCTCCTCGGCGAGCTGGCGCTGGACGGCGGCGTCAGAGGGGTGAACGGTGCTCTGCCGATGGCGGTCTCGGCCGCGCGCAATCGAATTGCCGGGATGGTCCTGCCGGCAGAGAACGCCCCAGAGGCGGCCGTGGTGGAGGGGATTCAGGTCTTCGGGGTTGAGACGCTTCCGCAGGTGGTGGAGTTTCTGAACGGCGCCCAGGAGATTCCGCCCACGCGCATCGACCTCCAGGAGGTCTTCGCGCAACACGCTAGCTACGGCGTCGATCTGGCCGATGTGAAGGGACAGGCCCACGCGAAGCGGGCGCTTGAGGTGGCGGCGGCCGGCGGTCATAACATCCTCCTGATCGGACCGCCCGGCTCCGGCAAGACGATGCTCGCTAAGCGACTCGCCACGATCCTGCCTGACCTGGTTCTGGAGGAAGCGATCGAGGTGACGAAGATCCATTCCATTTGCGGCCTTGTGCCGTCCCGCGCGGCGCTGGTGGCGACGCGCCCATTCCGGGCACCGCATCACACGATCTCAGATGCCGGGCTGATTGGCGGCGGAACGATCCCACGGCCTGGCGAGGTGAGTCTGGCTCACCACGGGGTCCTCTTTCTGGATGAACTGCCAGAGTTCAAACGGTCGGTGCTGGAAGTATTACGCCAGCCGCTGGAGGACGGCACTGTGACCATCGCGCGCGCGGCGACCTCCGTCACCTATCCCGCTCGCTTTATGCTGGCCGCCGCCATGAACCCCTGCCCCTGTGGCTACTTCACCGACCCGCAGCGACCGTGTACCTGCTCCCCTCCTCAGATTCAGCGGTACCGGTCGCGGATCTCGGGCCCGCTGCTGGATCGGATCGACCTGCACCTCGATGTGCCACCACTGCGTTATCGGGAGATTACGACCGATTCCCAAGGGGAGCCCTCCGAGCAAGTGCGGGAGCGGGTGAAAGAGGCCAGGGCGCTTCAGCAGGAGCGGTTCAAGCGAACCCGGACCTTCTGTAACGCGCAGATGGGTGTAAAGCAGCTTCGCCGTCACTGTCAGATCGGGCCCGATGGGCAGACGCTCCTGGAGACCGCCATCGAGCGACTCGGCCTGTCCGCGCGGGCGCATGATCGGATCCTCAAGGTCGCCCGGACCATCGCCGATCTTGAGGGCCACGAGATGATCCGGACCGATCATCTGGCCGAGGCGATCCAGTACCGCACCCTCGACCGCCGCACCGGGTGGTAGGTATGTGGTTCAGTGAGAGGCTGGGCTGAGGACCGACACCCAACTCAATAACCATGGCGATGTCGCCAGGAGTCGTGGCGTATAACTGGGAGTAACCGGAGTGCTGGGATTCGCTTCACCCATCCCAGCCTACAGTACTTAGATTTGGAGATTGCATGCGTCTCAAACCTCGCGACTACAAGCTGCTGTTCATTCCGTTCATTGCGCTGATCTCTCTCCTTATTCTCGGAGTTATCTTCAGGATGCTCACCAAATAGCCGCTCGTATTGTCACCTCTATGGTCCGGTAGGCAGGGTTGAGGAACCAAACTCAACTCAACGCCAACCATGCGAACATATAACCCTATAAAAATTATTGGACTGGCAGAGAAGGCTCTCAGAACGGGGAGGAGCTTAGGATCAGGACTTCAGTGTTCTGACGCTGTCGGATAGATCAGTTGGATTTCCAGGCGGGTCTGACTGTTCGAAACATGAAAAGCCACTTGTGAGTGACTAGGTATGACTAAAAATTGGGTAGGATTATTCGAGAAACCGCCGCCTTCGCCGGGCAACCCTATCCAGTTCCTGTCGAATTTCCCATTAGCGTTTTCATCGTGATACACGGCCGCGGCGTACATGCCTGCTTTTGGTACAATCACACAGAACGCGACGGTCCCCCGCTTCGCCGGAGTCCGTTGTTTTAAGATTGTCTTGCCTTTCGCGAGAAAATCGTCCGGGTTGTCGCCATACAGGATGAACATGATATTCCCGCGATCGTTTCTGACCCCATGCACTCGGACCTCGATGGCGGCGGAGTTGCTGTCACATACCCGCTCGATTGCGTGAGCCCTGGCATGTACCTCTCCGCTCCACGACAGCAATAACAGGCACGCGAGCCCGAGGCCGACGAAGGAAGAAGTCATACCGCCGTAGCGCTCCAGCAGCGCGTCAGCCATGGCACGCACCCCCGACGCCAAAGGTCGCACATTATGCCGCCGCTGGATAGAGGAAGCCGGTTGCGTCCGCGTGATCAACTTATTGCGCATATGTCGCTGTTTCCGGATGGCGCCACACCTGCATCGGATTGTGACCGGCCTCCCCCGCCAGTTTTTCGCTTCGCAGGAGTTCGCGGATCGCAGCGCAATAACCAGGCACGATTGTGCTCCGGTATACCGAATCCTCCGGCAGTCCTTCCATTAAACGACGATGGGCCTCACCCATAGAATGATAAGGCATCAACGGGAAAGCGTGATGCAAGGTGTGATAACGCAATCCAACCGGAAACAAGATCAGCGTCAAGAGAGAACACTCTCCGATGGTCAGAGAGTCCTCGACCTGCTCCTCGTATGTCATCCTGCTTCCTGCATTTACGTACCGATGCGCCACGAGATTACGGACCCAGTTCAGGCCTATCGTCCAGATTACCAGACAATAAACGAGTCCGATCGTTGTCCACGTGATCAATCCGGTAAACAGCAACGCAAGAACACCGACGACCCACAGAAAGCCGAGCAGGTCCCACGCCATCCAGGCCCCCTGAGGTTCAGTTGATGGAATGACACGCCGATAGTACGGGTTGATGATATAAGAAGACCAGCGTTCCATTACCCATCGCCGTAATCGAGGATGGAGAAATGACAGCGGTACTAAGACGAGAAAGCGGAAGACGGTCAAGGGCGGCAGGACGGGGACTTGTGCAAGATACAGCAGAGTTTCTCGAATAGGAGCCGAGCCCAACGGCAGATACTCTCCATCAGCCGGGGTTCCGAACTTGCGCGGGTGGTGATGGTCAAGATGGTTCCTATACAGGAGTGAATGCATGAGCAGAGGCGTTCCGACAATAAGATTCCAAACGATACGAAATCCCGCCATGGAGTCTTCCTCCCTATGGATAATCTCATGGATGAAGATCCCGCCCCTGAATAAAGCAGGGCCGGCTAGCAGGAATGCGATGATCTGCGTTGGTGAAAAAGCCGGGGCCAGTATGTACAAAGCGGCACAACCGTATCCGATGGAAACCGTAATTAGAAAGTCGATCCAGTAGAGCGCGGGCTTGGGTGCGAGTAGATCGTGAACGAGTCTCTTCGCCTCTGGGCGCGAAAAGGGTCGCAGACCCTGCCTTGGGACGATCGACGAGTCCGATCCCTGCATGGCAATAGAAGACGCCCCTTTTTCAAAACCGTACAAAGTTAACCTCCCCTCCGCATGTCACCGCAAATGCGCGTGGCGGTACGCTTCCGAACATTTCTCCATCAAGCGCACATTCCGTCTCTATCGGTAGCGCTCGCGGGACGAGAGCTTCAGCGTGACTGGAGGCTCTCCATGAATGTTGGGCACAAACAGCCATCGCTCATAACGAATACGCTTCCAGGGAGCCAGGAGACGCCGCCCCGTTGTTGTTCGGAAACCTGGCCGAGTATTCGCTGGGCCGAGTACATAGCGGGCTCTTATACTATAAAAAGATCTATCCTGTCAAGATCGGTCCCTTCACTGATTGCCCCTCTGGCGTCATTGGGATGAGACCCGAATCATGGTCGCTTGTGACCAAAGCAATCTCGCCGTGTCGTATCCGGTAGACCCGGTCGGCAGACTCCACCACGGCAGGCTGATGCGAGATGGCCAAAATCGTCAGCCGATCCAGCAGGCCGCGTAGCGTTTGGCATATCTCAGCCTCGGTCTCCGGATCGAGCGCACTGGTCACTTCGTCCAGGATCAGCAGTTTGGGCCGATGCGCCAGCGCTCTGGCGATAGCGATGCGTTGGCGCTGGCCTCCTGACAGTGTCGAGCCGCGCTCCCCGACCGAGCTGTAGATCCCGGAGGGCCGTGCCATCACAAAGTCCCAAGCCCCTGCAGCACGCAGTGCAGCTTCGGCATCAGCCTCGCTCAGCTCCGGATCGCCAAGCGTGACGTTTCGCAACACTGTGTCGTGAAATAGGAAGGTCTCTTGTGGCACATATCCGATCATCCGCCGCCACTGCCTCAGGTCAACGGTGTCCAGCGACAGGTTGTCGATCCAGACATGGCCTTGCTGCGGACGCAACAGACCAGTAAACAGATCTGCTATCGTTGTTTTCCCCGCCCCCGATGGCCCCATGATGGCAGTGAATGATCCCACCGGAACAGTCAGCGACGCATTCCACAATATACGATGTTTTCCATATCCAAAGCTGACCTTGTCCAGGCAAATGGCCTTTTCGAGGTGAGGGGGAAGACCTCCCGGCGCTGTTTCACGGTCACGGTTCGCGCCGTCAATAGCCGCTTGCAACGACCAGAAGGCGCTTTCCAGGGTCCGCATTCTCTGGTATTGCCGCTGTATCTTGGCAAGACAGGTCAGTAAATTAGCGAAAAGAAAGGTCATAATCATCACGATACTGAACGGCATCTGCCACCGGCCAAGGGCCACATAGAACCCGACAGCGATGATGATGGCCAACAGGACATCTTGGGAGGAACTGAGCGCCTCCGAGCTGAGCACTTCCCACTGGTATGCCCGGTCTAATCGCTTGGTGTCGGATTTAAGGGAGGGACCGATCAACTCTTCCCTCGCCATGGCTTTGAGCGGTTTGATGGATTGAAGGCTATCGGTTAAACAGGCGAGAAGGGATTTTAATAGTTGGGTCTGGCGGGTTCCGGCTCGATGCGCCATACGGATGAGACGGTTGAGTCCGTAGAGGATAGCGATCCCTGGAACCAAAAATGCCAAGGTCGCCTTCCCCGCGACAACGAAGGCCACAGCCGCATACACTATGGCCTCGATAAACAGAGTCACGCCCTTGGCACCCTCATAGTATGCCATTGAAGCCCGCATCGCTTCAGTGCCCACCGCATTGGCGAAGCTTCCGACAGGTTGGCGTACATAATACTCCCACCGAGCGGCCAGGAGGGCATGGAGTAGGGAGAGTCGTAGATCAGTGGCGACATGCGTGACCGTGTAGCCAACCTGGGTTTTGGCCAACAGGGTAAATGCCCCTTTGACCGCCACACAGAGGACGATGACAATCAGCAGCGTGCCGACACTTGGCGTCAGCCCCGCGGCTGAGAGCGATTGCGTCAGGACCTGCTGCGTTCCGAATAGCTGAGAACCGGTGCCCTGGGTCTTCTCGCCGGTTGCCGCGCTGAGCATCGGAAGCAGCATGAGGAACCCGACCCCCTCCGCAATGCTGGCGAACAGCAGGGAAATGAGGGTGAGTGCGCTCCGTCGCGGATACATCCGGACGATGGTGCTTAAAAACCGCATGGCGACACGCAACAGTTCAGAAGATTACACTTCACAGAGGTTTACCGCGGACGATCGCTTCTAGAGTATGAAGATCTCGATTCTCAGCGGACGTTTTCTCAAAACGGCTAGGGTTGGGGAAAAGGCTTTCCATCATATGCGTGATGTAGGATCCCCAGTCGAAGTGCTCATTGTATTCGCAGTCATTTAAACACAAAAACTTGGGACGCTGGGATGGTGGTGTGTTAATGAGAGCTCTTGATTTCCGGAGTAAGCGGCCTGGGTTTGATTTAGACATCATCAACCAATTTTTGTCGAAAATAGGCATGGCCGCGCTCCTGTAGATCGCGTAATAAAGCAGCAAGGCGGCGACGTCAACGCTTTGTCGCGATCGAAACCTCTCATGCATTGCAATAGAAACCTCTCGAGGAAACCTGTCGTGTATCTCATAGGCAATCGATTTCGAGTGTATCTGAATTTGATGATTGGGATAATTCCAGCGATAAAAATTCTTCCGAAAAGGCTGCAGCCGTATCCAGTGCTTTAGATGTATGCGAGGCCTATAGAATTTCCCTAACTCTACTTCCATAAGGTGACAACTATTCACCATTTGCTCAGAAAATGGATCGTGTTCTGGATCGCGAGGAATATGGACAAGGTTTGTTTTAAAACCCACACGCATCTTCGCATTTCCAAGAAGGAAATCTTCAGTTGAGACATCATTGAGAAAGAACATGTCGTCGTTTGCATACAAAAAAAACTCGGACAGTCCGCGAATTCTATGCATGACGGTCTCAATGGCATTGGAAGAAAAGCATGGTAAGCAGCTACTATCCGGGAAAATATCTTGATGATCAACAACACATAGACCCCCAGCCTCTGAATTCAGCCAGGTCGGTCGCTGCTGATTTGTAATAAGGTATATATTTCGGATGAAGGGTGCGTGCTTGGCTACGCTTCGCAAGCTGTATTTGAGCTCATCATGATTCCTAAATCTCGCAGCAAAAGGGGTCGGAGTATGCCCACCGATTGCTTGAAGCGCTTCAATTTTTTTGGCTTGCCATACCGGATCTGTTGAGTCCACCCATAAATACACCAGATCGATGTCGTTTAGCATTCATGCTACCTCCTTCGCTCTAGCCAACGATGCTCCTGAAGCCACCTTCAGCGTGCAACCGAAAAGCCGTAGGCGCTTCAGGCGGCGCCGAACGATCGATACCGGATGCTCCTGGGCAGCCACTCGTGATTGCGGACTCTGCCGCCTGATGTCGCAGCCACTGCTGGAACATCAGGACGCGCCACAGCAACTTCCCACGGTTATGCATTCCCGCAAGATGTTCGTGCCAGCGTGCGCGGACAAGTGTGGGGTCGAAAAAGCCGTCCTCGGCGAGTCTCCGTTCATCGAGCAGCTCTTCCGCCCACGCCCGTAACGGACCCCAAAGCCACGCCTTGACCGGCACGTCAAAGCCCCTTTTCGGGCGGTCGACCAGCGCCCGCGGAACGTACCGGTAAAGCACCTTGCGCAAGAGTCGTTTATTCTCGCCGGTGTCCGTATATTTGAGTGCCGGCGCCAGGCGCCAGACGTATTCCACGACGCGATGGTCTAGCAGCGGCACGCGAACCTCAAGGCCGAATGCCATGCTCGCTCGATCCACCTTGGTCAGCATACCGTCCGGCAGGCGTGTCATCATATCGAGGAAGCCGATGCGTTCCATAAAGTCTGGCAAGGTGGCTTCTGCCGTCGCATCCTGCAGGAGATCCGGCCGTTCACGGGCGCCGGACATGACAGCGGCCGAGTCCTCAAGCGGGCAGACTACCTGACGATAGAGGTCGCTCTCAGTTGCCCCCACGAAGGTGTGTGTCAGCACACTCCTCCGATTGAGCGAAAGCTTATGGCGGAGGGAGACCGGGAGAACGCCGGACAGCATCGCGCCCCCTGCCAGGATCCACTCTGCGGCAGCCGTTGTGGCGCCCGCTGTGGCGCCTCGCAGCGGCATGGGGAGATACCGGCCAGCCTGTGCAAGGGCCCATGCCTTGTAGTAGCTTGTATAGCCTCCGAGCAGTTCGTCGCCACCGTCGCCTGAGAGCGCCACGGTGACATGCCGCCGGGTCAGCTCCGAGAGGAGCAGGGTCGGGATCTGGGAACTGTCGGCGAACGGCTCGTCGTACCAGCGCGGCAGCTCGGGGATGATCGCTAAGGCCTGTTCGGGCGCGACGTACAGTTCGGTATGCGCGGTGCCGAGATGCGCCGCCACCTCACGGGCGTGGCGCGCCTCATTGTAGCGCGGCTCCGCGAAACCGATCGTGTAGGTGTTGATCGGACGGCTGCTCTGCGCCTGCATCAGGGCCGCGACCACAGACGAATCGATTCCGCCGGAGAGGAAGGCGCCCAGCGGTACGTCGGCCGCCATGTGACGGCCGACGGCATCGCGCAGCAGAGATTCGAGGCCGTCGACGGCCTCCGCCTCGCTGACGTCGAGACGGTTGGCGGCGGCCGCAGCAGCGACCTCTCGTGCATCCCAGTAGGGATGGATCTCTGGTGCGTCAGCATAGGGTAGCATGAGGAGGTGACCGGGCGGCAGCTTGAAGACGCCGCAATAGATACTGTATGGCGTCGGTACGTAGCTGCAGCGAACGAAGGCAGCAAGACTGTCTCGATCGATCTCAGGAGCCCAGCCGGCATGCGCGCGCAACGCCTTGAGCTCAGAGCCGAACATGAACAGGTTACCAAATCGTGCCCAGTAGAGCGGCTTGATGCCGACTCGATCACGCGCCAGCACAAGCGTCCGCGCTACTCGGTCCCACACGGCAAAGGCGAACATGCCGTTAAGCCGCCCAAGCGCGGGTTCGACTCCCCACTCTGCGCACGCCTCGGCAAGGACCTCGCTATCGCAGTGGCCGCGAAAGCGCCGGCCGCGGGCCTCGAGCTCGCGCCGGAGCTCAGCGTGATTGTAGATCTCACCGTTATAGGTGAGGACAAGACGCCCGCATGAGGACACTATCGGCTGCCGCCCCGCGGGCGAGAGGTCGAGGATGGCGAGCCGCTGGTGCGCCAACGAGATTCCTGCCGCCGGATCGATCCAGACGCCGGAATCATCAGGTCCCCGGTGGCGCAGGGTCGCCGCCATCGCCGCGCCTGTCGCCGCCAAGCGCTCGGCGTCTAACGCGCCGCGCGCGTCAAGAAATCCGGCAATGCCGCACATCTGTGCTCCAAATCAGTTGAGCGCCCAACCTTATGGCCACACGGGTTCACCGTCGTGGAAATCCCACTGATCCCGCTGCGCCTGCAGGAGAGCGAATCGTGAGGTCACTGTTACGATTGGTCGGCTCTACGACTGCACCGAACCTTCTGCGGCGTTACGAAGAGAAGGCTGCCTTCACGGACGCAAAGGCTTTCGAAATGCGGTCGATCTGGTCAGGGGTATGCGCCGCGCTCACGCTACACCGGAGCAGGCTCCCGCCGTCTGGGGCCGCCGGTGGCAGGATCATGTTCACGTACACGTCTTGACGGAACAGACCGTTCCAGAAGGCGATCGTGTTTTCTGCCTGTCCGAATCGAACTGCGATGATCGGACTGGGTTCCGGACCCAGCCTGAATCCCAAATCCTTCAGCGAGTCATACAACCGCCGCGCATTGGTCCAGAGCTTCAGACGCAGTTCGGGTTCCGTTCGGAGTCTTAGCAGGGCAGCCCTTGTGGAGGCGACAACCGACGGACATAGGGATGCGGTGAAGATATACGGGCGGCTGGCATACCGGACCAGTTCCATCGCTGGATGATCCGAGACACAGAACCCTCCGGTGGCACCCAGGCTCTTACTGAAGGTCCCGACGATAAAATCGACGCTGTCCTCGGCGCCGGCCTCCTCGGCACGCCCGCGGCCCCGCTCTCCCAAGACCCCAAGCGAGTGGGCCTCATCCAGGAGCAGATAAGCGCCATGCTCCTGCTTCAAGGTCGTTATCTCCGCCAGCGCCGCTCGATCCCCCAACATGCTGTAGAGGCCTTCCGCGATGATGAGCGTATTGACGCAACGCCTCCCCAGACGTGTGAGGCGCTTATGGAGATCGGCGGTATCGTTGTGACGAAATCGAATGACCTCCGCCCCGCTCATCCGGCAGCCATCATAGATGCTCGCATGACAATCGGCATCGATCAGGATCACATCTCCAGGGCCGGCGAGGGCCGAAATGATGCCCAGATTGGCCAGGTAGCCGGTTGAGAAGACATCACACCGCTGGCGCCCATAAAACTCCGCCAGCTCTTTCTCTAATGCCAGGTGTCCACTGAAACTGCCATTCGCCATTCTGGATCCGGTCGTGCCCGTTCCCTGCGCTTGCACGGCTTGGACCGCCGCCGCTATACACTGAGGGTCGAACGTTAAACCGAGGTAGTTGTTTGTCCCTGCCAGGATCATTGGACGGCCGTTCACGATGGCCTCGGTTGGCGACAAGAGGCGCTCGATCGTCACCCGAAAGGGATCTTGGCTCGATTGAGTCAACGCCTCACGAGCGTCGGCGAGTTGTCGAAACTTGTCCAGAAGGGCTGTCACTTATGCTCCATGAGTTGCTCGATCTGCCTGGCGAAATCCCCGATGGTCCGTAAGTCCGGGACGATGTTTAAAGGAATGGAGATATCAAACCGTTCCTCTACCTCAAGCAGCAACTCCATGACCTTCAACGAATCGAGATCGAGATCGGCTACGAGCTCTGTCCCCTCCGAAAGGGTCTGTCCGTCCTGTCCATGTGGCCGTAGGATCTCGTAGAGTTGCGGAAGTATCGCTTCGTAGTGAGCCATCTGTGAGTCAGCGTGATATGAATCGGGTTATGCGCCTACCTCTTGCCCGGGCAACGGGAGACCAAGAGTGAGCCGCAGACCTTCTTCCAAACGCACCTTTGGCGTCCAGTTGGCGACCTGGCAGAACGGAGCGTTATCGCAAATCCAGCTCTGGTGTCTAAACTCTCGCACCTTCCCTGGGGTGAACATCGGTGCGTAGTCTATCACAGATGCCACCATCTTGTTGAGCGTCGCGACGACATTCAGGATCAGCTCCGGCACCTGGAAATGGATCACCTGTTTTCCCCGAAGCTGCTGGAAGGTTTCGACAACCTCATGCCAAGCATACCCATTGGGATGCCCATCATCCAACTCGAAAGGGCGTTTCTCTCGGATGTTGCTTATCAACCACTGTATCACCGCCTCTGCCAGGTCTTCCACGTAAAGTAAGGAGAATCTGGCGTCTTTTCGACCCAGTATGGGGGCGATCCCGTGCAGCATCAGGCGAAGCAGGGGACGCATCGCCCGGTCTTCTGGGCCATAGACCACTGGAGGGCGTAGCGCGGTCCACGGAAGTCGATCTGCGGCCGCGGATAGGGCGAGTTCTCCCATCCGCTTGCTGGCTGCGTAGGGCGATAACTCCGGCTCTCGAGCCGCCAATGATGATATCAGCAGAAATCGGGGTACGGGGCTTCGGCTGGCGGCAATATGGGCCAGCCGCGAGACCGCCTCAACGTTCGCTGGGTAAAAGTCGGCCTTGGTGATCCCGCGCACCGCCCCTGCGCAATGGACCACAGCAACCGCGTCGCCCACTAGGTTTTCGAGGCAATCGCGATCTTCGAATGTGCCCAGAACCCACTGAAGCGGAGTGCTCGCAAGGCGGGCTGTCAGAGACGGTGAACGGCGTAGCGCGCGTACCCGCCATCCTCCTTGTATCAGTCTTCGGGCTACAGCGCTCCCAATGAATCCCGTCGCCCCCGTTAACGCAACAACGTCCCGCATGGGTCCGCTTGCCGGCGGGGTTGCTGTAGACGAGTCTCGGCGGATCCGTTTCGGCTGTGGAAGAACTGGACTACGTTATTGCGGGCCAGAAATTCTTCCCGGGTCTTTGAACGGGAAAGCTTCCCGGAGGATGTGCGCGGCAGGGTACGGGGAGGAACGAGTTCGACGAAACAGTCGAGCGCGAAATACTCGCGGATCACCCCCTGCAACCGGCGGATAAAATCGGCTTGTTTGGCAGCATCCAGCTCCCGGCAGTGGACGACCATCACGGCCATCTCGGTCCGGTCGGGGGCCTCTACCGAGAACGCGCATGCGTCGCCCGGTCTGACCTCCGGCAACTCCTCGGCGAGATGCTCCAAATCCTGAGGCCAGATGTTTCGACCATGCACGATAATGACATCTTTCTTTCGGCCAATGATGACAAGGCTGCCTTTCACGAGATATCCGAGGTCCCCTGTGTCGAGCCATCCATCTGAGGACAAGACCTTTCGGGTTTTCTCGGGATCGCCGAAATAGCCGGACGTCATATTGGCGCCTCGCACGAAAATTACGCCCGCGTGGCGTTCGGGTAGAACATGGCCCTGTTCGCCTCGCACCTCAACTTGAATTCCAGACAGCGGGGCGCCGCAATTGACAAATCGGCTTATGTTTATCTTGTCTGAGTCCGATCTGAACTCACACCCGTTTAGAGGAGATGCCACCCCGCACTTGGACAAAAGGGTCTGGTCTACCTGATCAATGGCGATACCCTTATCTGTTGGCGCAAAACTTACAGCAAGGGAGGCTTCAGCCATTCCATAGCAGGCCACAAATGCGCTGGACTTGAACCCACTGGGCGCGAGTACTTCTGCAAATTCCTTTAAGACACCGGGCCGAATTGTTTCAGCGCCTACGCCCGCGGCCCGCCACGCGCTGAGGTCAAACCTGCTGGCCTCATCCCGCCTGAGACGCCTCGCACACATCTCATACCCAAAGGATGGGCTGAATGAAATGGTAGCCTTCGCCTGCGTCATCAGCGACAGCCACAACCGGGGTCGCATGGCAAACGACTGCGTTTTCAAATAATCTACGGAGACCTGGCACACCATCGGCGCAAGCACGAACCCCACAAGCCCCATATCGTGATAAAAAGGCAGCCAGGATACCGCGCGATCTCCCGGGCGAATCTTGAGACCCTGTGTGAGGATTCCCTCCAGGTTGGCGAGTACTGCGGTCTGGGAAATCATCACCCCGCGGGGAAACCGAGTGCTTCCCGAGGTGTATTGAAGATAGGCCATCTCGGCAGGACGCAAGGACTCCAACTCCCCCAGGGCTTCAGGCAGGCGATCAAAGCTTTCTGCCGTGCCGATATGGTCCAACTCGAGACCGTCGGCAGCCTCGCTCAGGAATGGGAAGAATTCAGGTGGAGCCATCGCGACGGAGGGCCGGCAGTTCGCGAGAAGCGCCCGAAGTTGGGTAACATATCGCTTACGACCGCTTATCAGGAGCGAAGCCGACAGCGGAACGGGCACCAAGCCGGCGTACTGACACGCAAAAAAGAAGCGCTGAAAATCCGGACCGGTATCCGCGACGATTGCCACGCGAGCACCTCGCTCGAGTCGCAGGCTCATAAGGCGTCGCGCCAGCAATCGCGCCTGCTCTCGAAGATCAGCATACGGCAGGACTGCGTACAGCTCACCTCGGTCCCCGTAAAAATTACATCCAGTCTCTCCCCCGGCTGCATAGTCCAGCGCCTCGGCCAGCGTAGAAAAGCCAGTGACCCGAAGCGGCAGAGTATTCTCAGTCGGCGTCGGTCCTGTTACCATTCCCGCTACACCCCCTGTGCACAAAGCGAAGTTGCCTGATGACCTCACCCCTCAGCGCTGACAAGACCTTTCACGTACTGGCCAAGAGGAGCAGAACAGGCTCAATACCACAAGCCAAGCGACGCATGTAAAGCGACAGCGGCAAACTGCCGCCGCTAGCCTCCCGGAGGGAACTGATGTATCGAATGTATCGAAGCCTACAGCAGATAGCCGTTGCAACACTCCGATCCATGGACTAAGCGCGTAGGGGCATCGGTCGTACCGTTTCATCAAGCGCCTATAATGTATTGAATACCACCATTAAACATGCATAATAGGAACAATCAAAGGCAGTCATCGACTGCCTGCCACCCCCACTCCCAAAAGTCAGCCCGTATTATATACAAGACTTGAGGGGTTTTGTGCAACAAAAAAACAGAGGACTATACAAGTTGTTGAAAAGTGATAAAGCGGCTCCTGCGTGGGCGATGTGATGTCCGATCGGAACTCCACCACCTTTCCTGAGGAGATGCCTCCTTCCGTGCGAGCAACTCTCGATTCCATACGCATCGAGCCGATAAATGGATCGCGGGATCTGCGTCGATTCATTCACCTCCCATGGTCGGTCTATGCCGACGATCCCGTATGGATCCCTCCCTTGCTGATCGAGCGACGAGAGCAGTTCTCGCGGCGTAACCCATACTTCGCACACGCGCGCTGCCGTTTCTGGCTCGCCTATCGCGGGACCAGGCCGGTCGGACGGATCAGCGCCCAAATTGATGAATTACATGAAGCGCGGCATCGGGATGCCACCGGATTCTTCGGCTTGCTTGAAGCCGAGGACGAGGCAGAGACGTTTCACGCATTGTTGAGTACAGCGGAAAGCTGGCTGCGCAACCAGGGGATGTTGCGCATCAGAGGTCCATTTAACCTCTCGATTAACCAGGAGTGCGGGCTGCTCGTGAAGGGGTACGACACGCCTCCAATGATTATGATGGGCCATGCCCGCCCCTATTATGCCGATCGAATCAGGGCCGAGGGATACGAGGGCTCGAAGGATCTGCTGGCCTATCGCGTTGCCACTGATTTCACGCCACCCGCGCTTATGCAGGCCGCTGTGAATAAAGCCGCCGGATGTGTTCGGATCAGACCGTTGCGCAGGTCATCTATGAGCGAGGAGCTCCATATTCTCAAGGAGATCTACGAGGATGCGTGGTCTGCAAACTGGGGCTTCATTCCCTTCACAGAGGAGGAGTTCCGACATTTGGGGTACAGCTTGCGACTGCTGGTGGAGGACGAGTGCGTGCAAATTGCAGAAGTAGACGGGGCGCCGGCCGGCATGATCGTAGCTCTACCGAATCTCAATGAGGCGATCGGCGATCTGCGCGGACGTTTGTTACCATTTGGCTGGCTCAAACTCTTGTGGCGGCTGAAAGTCAAGCGTCCGACAACGGCTCGTGTCGTCCTGATGGGCGTACGCAAATATTTTCAAAGAAGCGCGCTGGGAACTGCGCTCGCCTTTATGCTCATCGATGCCGTGCGCGGCTATGGAATCAGGCGCGGAGTTCGCGAGGTCGAACTGTCCTGGATCCTGGAGGACAACATGCCGATGCGGAATATGCTTGCCATGATTGGAGGGATACCCTACAAGTGCTACCGGATCTATGAAAAGGCATTGAGATGAGTCATGGTCAGCCGTTCAACCTTGTCCTCTGGAACTGTATGCTTGTACGGCTACCGGCCATAAGGTAAACTAACTCTTCATGAAACAGCAACAAACCGAAACAGCTATTATTCTTAGCGCCGGCAGTGGACGGCGCCTGCTGCCCATGACCGCAGAGTTGCCCAAGTGCCTTCTCCCCATAGACGCCGGACGACCGGTGCTCGAGTTGCAGTTGCGCATGTTGGCACAGTGCGGTATTCAACATGTGACCGTTATGGTAGGTTTCGGCGCTAACAAGGTTGAGCGTTTCCTCGCCACCCATCCGATGGAGAACCTTGAGGTCCACACCCGTTACAACCCCTTCTTCAGGACCACCAACACTCTCGTCACATGCTGGCTGGCGATTCCCGAAATGACAAAGGACTTTATGCTGCTGAATGGTGATACCCTCTTTGATGTGGAAGTCCTGCGTCGCGTGCTCACCTCCCACAAGGGTCCTGTGACCCTGGCCATTGATCAAAAGGCAGAGTACGATAAAGACGATATGAAGACAGTGCTGGACGGCGGTGGCCGACTTAAAGCGGTGGGGAAAGTGTTGGCAGTTCCTAAGATCGATGGCGAGTCGGTTGGCCTTATGGTGTTTCGAGGCAAGGGCGTGGAGGCCTTTCGGGCCGCATTAGATACAGCTATACGGAACCCTGCGAACCTACGCAAGTGGTATCACGACGTCATCAGTAGTATGGCCGGCTCGTTGTCGATGGAGACTGAGTTAATTGAGGGGCTATGGTGGACGGAAATTGACACACCAAAGGATCTTGCGAAGGCACGCTCATATTTCGCCCGCGAGCGGACGGTGCCCGAAGAAGCAATAATGTTCTCGCCGTCAGGGGATACTTAAGGACATACAGCAAGCCAAATCACTTTGACCCTCTGGATTGGCTCAGCAGTCCCCGTCATAAGAACGAATCTCCTGTGGTCTGATTTAGCACTTTGGCAGGCCGCTCAGCTCAAGCAACACTTGCAGATATCGGTCAGTGGCACGGTCAACAGAAAACTGGGCAGCCTGTGTACGCAGCCTCTCCGAGTCGGGCGGCGTCTCCAGCACCGAGAGAATGGCCTTGGCCAGCGCCGTATCGTCCCCCACTGGCACCAGCGGGCCGTAGGTGCCGCCGTCCAGAATCTCCGCCGGACCGCTTGGACAGTCTGTACTCACCACCGGACAGCCGCAGGCCATGGCTTCAATCAGAACGCCAGGGAGCCCTTCCCAGGCGGAGGACAGCACCAAGAGTGAAGCCCGCGCCATGTATGGAAAGGGATTTGGTGTAAAACCAGGTAGAGCCACATCAGAAGCTATATCCAATCCCCTGGTTAAGGCCTCTAATTCTGGGCGCTCTTTCCCCTCCCCCAGGATAATGAGCCGTGCCTTCCGCACGGCCCGCACCAGACCAAAGGCCCTAAGCAGGGTCGAGAAATCTTTTTGCGTTGCAAGCCTTCCCACCCCCAACACGACAGGCGGGCTACCAGGGGCGAACCAAGGGTGATCGAGCGCAGCGCGCGCCTTCTCTTGCAACTCGGGTGTCACCACCGGATTGTAGATCGTCGTGATGCGCTCACGCGGCAAGCTGGTAACGCGAGCAACGTCATCCGCAACGCCATCCGATACGGCGATAATGGCGTCGGCCCAGGGATAGAACCGGCCTGCAAGTTGTGGCCGGAAGAGTTTTTTACTCTGCGTGTGTACAGCAGATGGGGACAGATGGTTGCTGACCCTCACCGCCAACCTCGTTCGGGCGCGGGCGAGATACCGCGCCCACAGGGCCGCATCGTTGACATGGTTTGCTGCTGACAGCACAACATCCGGCTGTTCGTGTCGTAGATAGCTTGCCAACGCTGCGACGCTTGCCAACGCCCAGCGGGACTTATTCATTGCGGCCCATGGTAAGCACCTCCAGCGGTGGTCGAGGGCCACCAGACGCACCAGGGGAGAGAGTTCTCGGTAAAGAGGACCTTGCGAACAGGCCACCACAAGATCCACCTTGTGGCCTCGAGTAGCAAAGGCGTGGGCAAGGGTCAGCGTGCGCCGCTCCGATCCGCTTCCAGAGAGGCCGTAGATGAATACGGCCAGGTGCCTGCTATCTTCTTTTTTCATGCGAGATGATGTTCTTCGGTTGCTCTCCTTTGCACAGCCCCAGCAACAGCTCCAGACAGCAATCGGCGGCATGATCTACAGAGAACAGGGCCGCCCGCGCGCGCAATCGGTTCGGATCCGGCGGCGTCTCCAGCACCGAGAGAATGGCGTTGGCCAGCGCCGCATCGTCCCCCACTGGCACCAGCGGGCCGTAGGTACCGCCGTCCAGAATCTCCGCCGGACCGCTCGGGCAGTCCGTACTCACTACCGAGCAGCCACAGGCCATGGCTTCGGCCACAACCATGCCGAAACCTTCCCAGGCGGAGGACAGCACAAAGACCGAGGCTCGTACCATGTACGGGAAGGGATTGAGCGCAAACCCCGGTAGGTCCACATCGGCGGCCACGCCCAGCTTCTGCGCCAGCACTTCCAGCCTTGCCCGTCTCTTTCCCTCCCCGAGGATGACGAGCCGCGCCTGACGCACCGCCCGCACCCGGGCAAAGGCCTTGAGCAGGGTCTGGAAATCCTTTTGAGCTACAAGTCTCCCCACTGCCAGCAACACTGGCGGGCCGCCTGGCACAAACCAGGGATGGTCCAGTGGAGCGCGCATCTTCTCTTGCAGCTCGGGCGTCACCACCGGACAATAGATCATCGCGATGCGCTCGGGCGGCAACCCTGTGACGCTGAGGACGTCATTCGCAACACCGTACGAATTGGTGATGATCGCGTCGGCCCTGGGGTAAAAGAGGCGCGCCTGCCAGAGCTCAAACCGTCTTTGTATGTTCACAGCACCTCGGGACAGATGCTGGCCAACCCTTATGACCAACTTTGTACGGACGCCGGCGAGAGCGCGTGCCCACGGGGCGGCAACATTGACGAGGTGGCAACATGATAGCAGGACCGCCGGCCGCTCGCGCTGCAGATAGCGTGCCAAAGCTGGTATGCTCGCCAACGCCCAGGGGCCTTTCGTAACCCGTGGCAAGTGCGTCCACCAAGGGTCAAGGGCCACCAGGCGCACTAAAGGCGATATTTCCTGGCGAGGTGGATCTTGTGAGCGTACTACCACAAGATCCACCTTGTGGCCCCGAGCCGCGAAGGCGTGAGCCAGTGTCATCATTTCCCGCTGCGCTCCTCCTCCCGACAGGCTGAGCATGAACAGCGCCAGGTGCCGGCGATCCTCGGCCACGTTAGTGAACAACCCCAAGCAACACTAGGTCTCCCACAGAGGGCGTCTGAAAATAGAAAAGAGTAGATTCTGCTTCACGCTTGCCCAGGCTCCTCTGCTCAGCGGCGATTGCCAGAAGTATTTCCACGCTGCCCACCCCATGCCTCCCGAAGCGCGCCAGCATGCGGTAACCCATAGCTGGCCCACCAGCCGGGTAAATGCCTGCGCGGGATAGCGCAGGACGCGGTGGTTGACTTTCTGCAGCTTTTGCAACCAGGCGTCGGTCCACTCCAGATACTCTCGGTCCGGCGTAAACTGCAACCTGGTCATGTGGGGAAGGACAAAATGACGCTCTAAGTCGGTCGCGGTAAACGTGACCCCAAGCTCAGTAAGCTGCGCGCTCGCGATCTCCTGGTTCTTGGCCTTCGTCAACTGTGCCTTCTCGCGCCCAATGTTACCCGCGTGTGTCCTTTTACGCACGAGGGTCTCGGGCAAGTTGCCGAGCTTATAGTGCTTGGCAACACGCACAAAGAGGTCAAAGTCTTCGCAAACCGCGTACTGTTCGCGGTACCCGTAGTCTTGTAAAATGGCTTTTCTGGTCATGATCGAAGAAGTGCAAAGACTACATCGAAACAGCAGTCGTGATTGCAACTCTCCTGGCGAGACAAACCGTCTCTTGTCCCTGCTCAAGGATCGGCCTGTCTCATCCATCTCCGTCGCCCAGGCCCCCACCACCGCAAAGTCGCTGTGGCGGTCAAGAAAGGCCACCTGCTTCTCCAACCTGGTCGGATAGGCCCAGTCGTCGCTGTCCAGCATCGCGATATACTCACCACAGGCCAGATCAATGCCCCTGTTGCGCGTCTTCGGTATACCGAGGTTATGCTCATTGCACACCAGCCGCACACGGGGGTCCGTCGTATACGACTGCAGGACCTCCACGCTGTCGTCGGTGGAGCCGTCGTCAATGAGGAGGAGTTCGAAGTTGGTGAAGCTCTGGACGAGGATGCTCTCAATCGCTGCGGCGACATACTTCTCGCGGTTATAGACCGGGATCAGGACGGTGACTCGAGGTGAGATGCTCACATCAAAGACCTTCTGCTCTCGCGCTGTTCACAACGGGTCAGCATGCCGGCCTGACCATACTTCAGATATCCCGGGGTAGGTGTCTGAAAGCCAGTAGAACAAGATACATCCTCACACTCGACCACCCCTCTTTGCTTAACGGTGACTCCCGGAAGTATTTCCAGGCACTCCAACCCATGCCGGTCAAGGCATGCCAGCACACCACACACCATATCTCGCCCACCATCCGTGCCAACGGACGTTCGGGATAACGCAAGGCATGTTGGTTGGCCGCTTGCAGCTTGAGCAACCAGGCGTTGGCCCACTCGATATACGTTCGGTCAGGGGTCGACGCCAACCTGTCCATGCGCAGCAAGAGAAAGTGGCGCTCCAGGTCAGCAGGGGTGAACTCGACGCCCAGCTCGGCAAGCTGAGCGCTAATAATTTCCAGGTTTTTCTCCTTCACCAACTGCGCCTTTTCACGTGTAATGCCGCTGGCGTGTACCCTGCGACGCAGCAGGATTGTGGGTAGGTTACCGAGCTTATATTTTCTGGCAAGGCGAACAAAGAGGTCAACGTCTTCGCAAACCGCATTCTGTTCGCGGTATCGATACTCCTGCAAGACGGCGGTCCTGGCCATAATTGAAGAATGGTGATGACAGGAGGTAAACAGCAGCCGCGACTGCAACTCTCCTGGTAAGACGGGCAATATCTTGACCCTTCTCAAGGATCGGCCGTTCTCATCCATCTCCGTGGCCCAGGCCCCCACCACCGCAAAGTCGCTGTGGCGGTCAAGAAAGGCCACCTGCTTCTCCAACCTGGTCGGATAGGCCCAGTCGTCGCTGTCCAGCATCGCGATATATTCACCACGGGCCAGATCAATGCCCCTGTTGCGCGTCCTCGGTATACCGAGGTTATGCGCATTACACGCTAGCCGCACACGGGGGTCGGCCGTATACGACCGCATGATTCCTACGCTGCCGTCGGTAGAGCCGTCGTCGATAAGCAGGAGTTCGAAGTCGGTGAAGCTCTGGGCGAGGATGCTCTCGATTGCTGCGGCGACATGCTGCTCGCGGTTATGGACCGGGATCAGGACGGTGACTCGAGGTGAGGTGCCCATACTCTCTCGGACAGGAGCCGAAACTTCTTTATGGTAAAAAGATATTGAGCGCCCAATGGCCAGGCATACGCCATCAGCATCCAGAAGATAACATTTTTGTGACCGAGAAAAGTCACAAGAAAAATATAAAACGTTCGGATGTCGCCTTTGATGAACGGCTGAATCCGTTGGTAGAATTTTAACCAGGCGCTTTCCTGCGTTTTCAGAAAATCTACTCCCATGGCTTGATGGCTGACGTAGCCGGCGCGGCGCAGAAAGCGATTGTGAAAGACTGCCGCGGTGCAATACCAGATAGCCGTTGCAGCAGCCATCAACACATAATTGAGCTCTTGCGGATATTGTCGATAATGCGCAATCGTCAAAAAAACAAAAGGAAAACCGAATCGTAGATCATCAATCAGCATGTCGAATCGGCCTCCGGCCTCCGATTCATAATTACGCACGCGCGCCGTCTCGCCATCGCACCGGTCTAAAACCCCTGCGGCGAATTGCCATACGATGGCGAATACAAGCATCGCCCAATACCGATTGACTAATAAAAATGACGAAGATACCAGCAGCAGAATAAGCTGGATGAGGCTGATCACATTCGGACTGAATCCAAGGCGAACAAAAAGAAATGTCATCGGCTTAGAAAGTTTGGAATTCACGAGTTTTGAAAATTCTCCGCTGATTTCCTTAAAAGCAATTCTCCAAAACAATTCTGTGAGCTGCGCTTTACCTTCCCTTCCGGTAACTTTCAGCCACCAAGCTCTTTCCAAGAACCCTATGGTAAGCACATGTTTTTCGTTCCATCGTTGGATCATTTCAGCGAAATTCTTGAAGGCTATATTGTGTACATCGGATCGACGGCATACGACAATGTCTGTACTGAAGACGCCATTTTTTAAATCGGGTGAAATCTCGACGGAATGAGATTCGGCACAATCAAACGTAGCATTCTGAAAAGCGTTTTTACTTAAAGCAATTTTCGTAAATGCGTTCGGATTGCTAAAGATTACCTTGAATTTCTCAGTAAATGGCTCAGCAAACGCAACCTGCCCGTTATCCGACCAAACATTTTTGTACGCAATCAGCAAAGGTTTTTGCTGTGAATGGATTTTCGCAGCCTGCTCAAAAAATGTCGGATGTACAATTTTATCCGTTTCGAATATCAAAAAGGAATCATCCCATTTCCCGACGATACAGGAAATTCTTTTCGATAACATTTCATCGGATCTCAATTCTGAAACTTCATATTCAAGAGCAATCCGTTTTCGAACCGAATTTATTATTGATTCAATTTGTTCCCGCTGACCGTCAGAACAAATAATTTTAGCCAGTCGTATGCCTGCTTTGGACATGGCTATTAAGGCTCGATTTAAAAGCGTTTCCCCGCCATATACAGAATCGTATGTAGCGCCGACAGGTCCTGCATTTAGAGCAATGAGAACAGCTTGCGTAATACATTCATTCATTGTCTACTAAAACTCCGCAATTCAAAGCATGTTCTTCTGAAATACACGCATGAAGCTTTGCCTCAAAGTGACCAGTAAGGGAAGCATCCGTTGGAGCGCTTTCCGCTTGCCACGGACGCCCGGCAGGTGACACTTCTTCCTTGATTCTTGACTGATGATCTGTGGCGCGAGGCTCGTTGCGTAAATACTGACACATTCGTGCAGACTGCAGACCTACAAGACTGCAAGCGCACACTACGCGCACTTTTTTCTGGACCCATCTTGTTTGCTTAAAGCCGCAGCCTGTTGCAGCGTAACGACGATATAATGAATAAAAAACGCTACGGCAATGCTAAGAATGATTAAATCAAAAAGCGAGATATTGATAACTAACAAATGAATCATCGGATTGCTGGCGAAATAAAAAACCGCATTCACACCGACAACAATGACACGAACTTCTGTGGGCCCGATTTTACCGTAAGACACCTTAAAAACACCCGTAACCGCCGTACGCACATATGTCAAAATCCCAAGTTGCAAGTAGCTGACCAGTGCCAGCATGGCGTAATTAAAATCGACGAACGGCGATAACCCTAAGCCGATGCAAACCATGGTTTGAGTAAAAGTATCTACCGTATGATCAATAAAATATCCATACTTGAATCGTTCGATTTTTCGATATCGCGCCAGGGTGCCGTCCAGACTGTCTCCCAACCAATTGACGACAAATCCGAAATCTACCAGCCATAAGAAATTCTTATCGAAATTACTGAGCCAATAGCCGAAAGCGATGATAAGGCCGCCGCCGACGCCCATGGCTGTGAGTATATCAGGATTGATCCACGCGGGCATATGCCGGCAAAGCAACTGCAACACCGGCCTTTCCAGCGGGCCCAACAAAATATCATTAACGCGTTCGTGGGTTTTCTTTGCTGTATCCTTCCTCGCCAGTGGCTCTGCCGCGCCAGCTCCAGCCGGCCGGAGCCCTTCCAGCAACTCGCTCGGATGCCCCGGATTTACCTCAACAGTGTACTGACCGGCATCCGTATCCGGGTTACTAACGGCGCCGTGAAGGGGGTGAACAACAAGGTTGCAGCGATTGGCTGTCTCGCCTTTGGCTACCGGCCGTCCTGGGTGTATGTCGCAACCATCTCTCACCGTTGCACAGGCCTCCTGTTCATGTAACGCTTTTCAGCGAGGGGCCGATTTATTCTCGGATTACTGTCCCTCCGGGTGAGACATGTTGGAATCTCTGCCATGAGCGGGAGCAGACATCGTCCCAGCCTGCGCTTCATGCGATACACCTCATTGACATCCTCCTCTCACGGACTCGCGGCTGCATGCTCGAGACGGTGAGAGCGGTCCTATCTTCAAACAGAGCAGACTTGTGCAATCCGGCAGCGGTACGATACTATATCACACCCTGAAAGGGAAAGGTGTGACGTTTCGTAGATTCCTATGTTGATACTCGATCGATATCTGACCCGAGAGATCGCCAAGCCACTCATCGTTTTTTGCGGCGGGCTGTTATTGCTCTTTGCCAATTTTACCGCCATCCGTTACCTGAACCGAGTAGCCGACGGCCTCATGCCCTTCCAAAGTGTCATGCCGCTGGTCCTGGTCAGGGCCGCTGTCGCGTTGGAGATCCTGTTGCCGGTCGCGCTGCACCTATCGGTTGTCGTGACGCTGGGACGTCTCTACACCGATTCTGAAATGACCGCCATCTTCGGTTCCGGTGTAAGTCCGGCACGGATCATACGCATTGTGTTCGCGGGGTCTCTCGTCGTGGCGGGACTCGTGGCCTTTCTGTCTATCTATGTACGACCATGGGCCAACGCAAACCGCTATCGCCTGGAGCGCGAGGCGGTCGCGGACGTTGATCTGAACGATATGCAGCCGGGTCACTTCTACGAAAACTCCTCAGGCACTGTCTTGTTCTTTCAACAGCGCGACCCGAACAGCGGCCGAATGCACAAGGTCTTTATCCAGTCTCGTTCGGAGGATCGGGTTCGGCTCATCTGGGCAGAAGAGGCCTATTACCCCGAACCTACAGAAGCGGGTGCCAGTCGGACTCTGGTCTGCTCCAGCGCGCTGACCTATGAGCTCTCTCGAGATCGTGGCGTGGTCAGACAGGCCAGATCCGACGAGTTGATTCTAGAGTGGGAAAAGGCAAAGGTCCTTTTAGAGGAGTACCGGCGAAAAGCTGCCCCTACCTGGCAGTTAGCTCGCTCAGTGTTGTCCAAAGATATCGCGGAGTTTCAATGGCGACTCTCAACCCCGATAGCCGCCTTGCTGATGGGATTGTTGGGCTTCCCCCTCAGCCGCGCCAAGCCACGCCAAGGTAAGTATGCCAAGTTGTTCGTGTCGGTGGTAAGCTATGCCACGTTTTATAATCTGAATATGATGGCGAGGACATGGGTTGAGAAGGGGGTGGTGGGCACCGTTCCTGGTATCTGGTGGGTCCATCTTCTTTTAGGGATCCTGGTTGCGGGCCTGTTGTGGCGACGGACAACGCACCCATGAGTACGATAGATCGCCATATCTGGTTCCGGGTGATCAAGGGCTATGCCCTTGTGATGGCCGTTCTGTTGTCGGTCTTCAGCCTGATGGCGTTCGTCAACGAGCTGGACTCGGTGGGCCGCGGCACCTACACGCTGGGCGACGCGTTCCTGAATGTCCTCTTGACCGTACCGAGCCGGATGATCGAGCTGGCGCCGGCGACCGCCGTACTGGGGAGCATCATCGGCCTCGGAGAATTAGCAGCTAGCCACGAACTCATCGCCATGCAGGCCTTGGGTACTGCGCCGCTGCGTATCGGATGGTCGGTAACCGTAACCGGCATCCTCCTCATGACTGTGGTGATAGGGGTTCAGGAGTGGGTTGCTCCGTCCACGGATCAACTTGCCTACACGCTCCGCACCCAAGCGATCTCGAACCCGGACGGCCTGCATACTAAGCGGGGATTCTGGTCGCGCGATGGGCGGCAATTTATTCGGGTACATCAGGTGCTGCCCGGTCGCGTTCTCTCCGATGTCGAGATCTACGAATTCGACGACCACGATCGGTTGCGCCTGGTGACATGGGCTGCACGAGCCGACCCAAAGGATTCGCATCGGTGGATGCTCATAGACGTGGCGCAACGAATGATCGAAGGAGAAGGGGCAGTGGCGAAGCAAGGTGCCAGTCTTCCCTGGGCTGGATCACTGACACCGGCGCAGGTGGACCTGCTCATCCTGCCCGTTGATATTCTGTCGCGTTCTACCCTCAGCCAGTATATAGCATTCCTGAAAAAGACCGATCAGGATGTGGCGCGTCTGGAGATCCGTCTGTGGCAGCAGATGACGATGCCCCTGTCGACCCTGATGATGGTACTCGTCGCGATCCCTTTTGTACTCGGTCCCCTTCGGAAGGCGACTGCCGGCCAGCGGATCCTTCACGGATCGCTGATCGGCGCTACCTTTCATCTGGGCAGCCATTCCATAGCCTATCTCGGGGCCATCTGGCATCTGAACCCAGCGCTGACCGTATTAAGCCCCCTGGCGGTGCTGGGCGGGGTGACTATGTGGGTGTACCGTCGTATACAGTGAGCCCGTTACGGAGCATGGTACCCTTATCACTTGCTGATTCCCCGCAAGAAAACAATGGTCCATCTGGGAGTAGATGCGTGCCGATATTCGGATCTCCCATCCATGAGACGACGGACGCACCTCATGGACATAATACCCCGCACATCGCTTCGGCTGTGTCCTGCGCGCGGAGGCGGAAGGCGCGCCTATCACGGGGATAGTGTCTTGCACCTCGGGAAGGTACACCACGGAAGAACGATGGGTATGTCCGTGCACAATCATCTCCACACCGTACCGGGCGAGAAGGGCCCTTAACGCGGCCCAGTCGGTAAGTTGTTTCCGCCACCCGACCATGCCCGTCATAGGAGGATGGTGGATGAGGAGGATCCTGAACAACCCCTGTCGGCGGGTGAGATCGAGGACGTCGCCGAGTCTGTCCATCTGTGCAACTCCCAGACTTCCCGTGGCAAAAAAAGGAGCGGAGGGGTGTGCGGAGGTCGCTCCAATCAGAACGGTATGTCCACGTATACGTGCGCTTGGAAAGAATGAACGGCCTGGCGCCTGCTGTTGTCCGGTTCGCAGTCCCGGATCGGAGGCCATGTAAGGCGCCCACAAGGCGAAGGTATTCTCCCACGGAGTGCGAACGTATGTATCGTGATTACCCGGGACAACGGTAACATCGGTCGGTGAGCCAAGCATTTCCAGCCATTGTCGGACTTGTGCAAATTCACTGGGGAGGCCGATGTGGGTCAGATCGCCCGTAATCACGATGTGGTCCAACGCCAGCCCGCTCAAGTCGTGAAGCAAAGCAGCTAAGATCTCAGGCGCATGCTCACGGCGACGCCGGAGTCGCCAGGACAGATAGCCGAGTGCGCGCTTGCTCAGGAGATCGCGGGTCTTGACATCAACCAGTGATGTGAGATGGAGATCGGAGAGGTGGGCGATCCTGAAGATTCCTTTGCTCTGCTGAGACTGTTGATACGACATAATTTAGTATAACACAGCAAGATCGGGGGCCGTACCAGGAGTGGACACAAAGGGCGGATGAACCATGCGATTCCGGAAGCACTTTGACTTTCATGTCAACTCTGGTATGGTGAAACCTGACGTGCGAAACCGGTGTAAACGGCACCGGCACACTTGGCCCTGCAGGGTTTCGCCGTGGCCGCGGAGGAGGGTTGGACGCCATTGGGTCATCAGCTTGGCCTGATCTGGGTGACCCCATTCGCCCTGTTACTCCTTTCCATTGCGGTTCTGCCGCTGCTGGTTCCCCGCTGGTGGGAATTTAACCTCAACAAGGCGATCACCAGCGCCGTCTTCTCGCTTCCCGTATTATTCTACATCTTCAGGCTGGATAGTTCTCGCCTTCTCGATACGGGGATTGAGTATGCGGCATTTATGGCCCTGCTCACAGCCCTGTTTATCATCTCCGGCGGAATCTACCTGCGAGGTTCACTATCCGGAACCCCTTTCACCAACACCGCCGTCCTGGCGATGGGGGCCATCTTCTCAAATCTTATCGGAACCACAGGCGCATCGATGCTGCTGATTCGTCCGATTCTTCGCGCCAACGAGCGGCGTCGGCATCAGGTGCACATTGTGGTGTTCTTCATTTTCATCGTCTCGAATATCGGCGGGCTGCTTACCCCCCTGGGCGATCCGCCGCTCTTCCTCGGCTTTCTTCGAGGGGTACCGTTCGAGTGGACGATCCGGCTGCTGCCTCACTGGCTCATGATGATCACGGCGCTGCTCATCATCTTCTACGTATGGGACCGGCGTTGGTTTCAGGTTGAGCGAACGATACACCGGGAGGCCGCAAGGACGGAGTTCGATGTTGTGGAGAAGCTCAGCGTGGAAGGCAAGGTGAATGTCCTGCTATTACTGGGCGTGCTCGCGGTGGCCTTTGTGATCGGGCGATTCGGGGTTCAGATCGGTCTGCAGTCCGAATATGCGCGCCGGGGAGGGCAGGTGATGGGGATGGGCATTCTCGCAGGACTGTCGATGCTGATGACGTGTCAGGAAACGCGCGCCGCCAACGGCTTCACCTTGTCCCCCATTGTCGAGGTAGCCGTAATCTTTGCAGGGATCTTCGCGACGATGATCCCTGCTCTGGCCATCCTGGAGTCACGCGGAGGCGAACTCGGCCTTGCGCGACCATGGCAGTTCTTTTGGGTGTCGGGACTCCTCTCGAGCGTCCTCGACAATGCGCCGACTTATCTGACCTTTGCGTCAATGGCCAGCGGCCTGATGGGAACGGAGGCCGCGCGTCTGGGTCAACTTCTGCAGGCCACAATCGGGCCCATGCATGGAGAAACGCTTCTGACCGCGATTTCTGTTGGCGCCGTCTCCATGGGCGCGAATACCTATATCGGCAACGGTCCCAACTTCATGGTCAAGGCGATCGCAGAAGATGCCGGGATCAAGATGCCGTCGTTCTTTGGGTATATGAAGTATTCCATCGGCATTCTCCTTCCCCTGTTTCTCCTGGTTACCCTCGTCTTCTTCCGCTCATAGCGTCGTGGCGCTACCGCTCGCTCACCACGAAGTGTGCTCGGCGATTCCACTTCCAGGCCGACTCGTCATGACCCATGACGAACGGGCGTTCCTTTCCGAAGCTCACGGTCTTGATGCGCTTGGCATTGATGCCGGCCGCCACCAGGTAGTCTCTGGTAGCCTTGGCCCGTCGTTCGCCCAGGCCTAGATTGTATTCCGCCGTCCCGCGTTCGTCGCAGTGACCTTCAACCGTAATCTGCGCTGCCGGATTAGCGTTCAGCCACTGAAGATCCTCCTTGAGATTTGACTTTGCATCGTTGCGGATAGTCGATTTGTCAAAGTCGAAGAAGATGTCCTTGAGCGGCGACTCCTTGCCTGCCATTGCCGGCTGTTGCGCGGATGGCGCTCCTGCTGCTGGCGGCTCTTGAATCGGCGTCGATGGTTTAACCACCTCCTCCGATTGAGTTGCACGTGCAGATGGCGCAGCGGGCGGGGTCGGCGTTGCTTCCGTACCGGCGAGTTCCGCACGCTTCGGGCAGCCTGAGAGCAGAAGCACGACGGAAAAAAGCAGCCCGATGCTTGAGATAGTCCTGAATCTCCATGATGTCTCCATTTGCTTTCGCCTCCTCATAGAATGTTCTTTAGATAAAGCGACTCGCAGTACCGCCGCAACCTTACTTCATTCACACTATACACGCAACAAACGGCCTCCTGCCGGCAGGCAGGATAGATGGAAACGGATAACGGTCAACGTCATTACACACTGTTTCGGATTAATAGAAGTATCTATACCCCTCGTCTATTGGCTTGTCAATCGAATTTCTGGCTTTTTGTACGAGCGCCTCCAGGAGCGGGCACGTTGACTCGGCGGAAGGTACACGTGATAATGAGTTAGAGTTAGATGAGGGGGCGTAGATGATCAGACTGTGGCAGATTGCAAAGGTCTATTCGCTGGGCAAGGTTGAGGTGCGGGCCCTGGATGGTGTCACGCTGACCATTGGGCCTGGGGAGTTTGTCGCATTGGTCGGACCGAGCGGTTGCGGCAAGAGTACCCTGCTCAACCTGATGGCCGGGATCGACCGGCCGACCTTGGGGGAGGTGTGGCTTGAGGGGGAGCGTCTGGATCGTCTGTCCGACGATGGCCTTACGCGGCTTCGCCGGACCAAGGTTGGGATCGTCTACCAGTTCTTCAACCTGCTTCCGACACTCACCGCCAGGGAGAACGTCGCCCTACCTCTCCTGTTAGATAGCTTGCCGCGCGGTGAGATCGAGGGACGCGTTGAGCAGGGACTGCAACGGGTAGGGTTGACACACCGCGCGGAGCACTGGCCCCATGAGCTGTCCGGCGGGGAACAGCAGCGGGTGGCGATAGCCCGAGCGATCGTGGCTGGGCCGCGGGTTGTCCTGGCCGACGAGCCGACCGGAAACCTGGATTCGGTAGCGGGTGGCGCGGTCCTGGATCTGCTCGAGGAGTTGCATCGGAATCACGGCCAGACGATTGTTCTGGCAACCCACAGCCATGAGGCGGTGAAAAGGGCCGGTCGGATTATCCACCTCCGCGATGGGAGGATAGAGGGGCTCGATGGGTCCTGACGTGCATACCTGGTCGATCATACGGCTTACCATCCTTCGCCATCTGTGGACGAGCCCGGTCAGAATGCTGGTAACCATAACGGGCGTCGCCATCGGTGTCGCCACCTTCACCGCAATCCAGGTGACCAACGAGAGCGTCTTGCGCTCGTTTACGCGGGCCATCGATCTGGTGGCAGGTCGAGCCACGCTGGAGATCTCCGGTGGCGAACTGGGCATCGACGAACGGCTTCTGCCGACGGTGCAGCGGGTGGACGGGGTATCGGCTGCCGCGCCAATCATGCAAGCCGTCGCTTCCGTCGCGGATCAGCATGGCGAAGCCCTTCTGCTGATGGGCGTCGATCTGTTCGCCGAAGATCCGTTTCGAGAGTATCGACTGGCTGACGGCGACCGTCCGCCCGGGATGGAGGAGTTGCTCAGCCCCAACGCAATCTTTGTGACTGCTGCGTTCGCAGAGGCGCACGGACTGCAGAAAGGTGGAACCCTCACCCTTCTGGTCGGGCCGAGACGACAGCGGTTCAGCATCAAGGGACTGCTTACCTCGCAAGGGCCGGCGCGGGCCTTCGATGGCAATATAGCGATCTTAGACATTGCCGCGGCTCAGGTAGCGTTCGGTAAGATCGGGCGACTCGATCGGATCGATCTGGTGACGGATGAGCGGGTGCCGCTGGATGAGATTAGGGCGCGCCTGGCAGACGTCCTCCCTCCACATCTGACTGTCCAGCGACCGGATCGGCGAGGCCACCAGGTGGAGAAGATGCTCAGGGCGTTTCGTCTCAACTTGACCGCCTTGAGCGCGATCGCGCTGCTGGTCAGCCTCTTCCTGGTCTACAATGCCGTTTCCCTTTCCGTTCTGGAGCGGCGGCGTCAGATCGGAATCCTTCGTTCACTCGGGCTCACGCGCGGTGCAGTGGCCGCGCTCTTTACCGCGGAAGGGATGGCGCTGGGGCTCATGGGCTCGCTGCTTGGAGTCGGCGGCGGGCTGCTGCTTGGCCGGGCCCTCCTGCAGACGGTCTCACAGACGGTCTCGTCCCTCTATGCCTTCCTCCGGGTAGAAGAGATCGAGGTTAGTCCGGTCCTGCTGCTCACGGCGCTCGGGTTGGGAAGCGCCGGCGCCTTACTGGCCTCCCTCGCGCCGGCCTATGCGGCGAGCCGGATCGCGCCAAAGGACGCGATGCAGATCGGGTCCTCTGAAAGGACCTGGGTGCGCCGCTCCCCGCTCATTCTCCTGTGCGGCCTCCTGCTGCTCACCGTCTCTTTCTTGTTGACTCGCCCGGGTCCGATTGGTGGCGCTCCCCTCTTCGGCTATCTTTCTCTGGCCTGCCTCATCTTTGGCGTCGCCTGTTTCACCCCCCAGCTCTTGCGCTGCATCGGGTCGGGCATTCATGCCCTCTGCGGGGGAAAGCGGGCTCCACTGCTTACGCTTGCGGCCGGCAACCTCTCTTCACAGGTCGGCCGAAGTGCGGTCGCGGTCGCCGCCATGATGACCGCCATTGCGATGCTGGTTGGGCTGACTCTCATGATCGGCAGCTTCCGGCGAACGGTGGAGCTGTGGGTGGAGCAGACGATCAGGGCCGACCTCATCGTGTCGCCGGCTGCCCGCTTCGTGAAGGGAAGTCAGGCAAGGCTTCCGGGCTTCTTCATCGAAGGCGCCGCTCGGATCCCCGGTATCGCTGCCCTCGACCCGTTCATCGGCCAGCGTGTCGAACTGCTCGGACAGCAGGGGCTGCTCGCGGCGGGGGACTTCGAGGTGGTTGCGGGTTACGGCAGGCTCCTGTTCAGGAAAGGGGAGTCGGCCATTGTTCTTAAGCACGCAAAGGCTGAGGGCGGGGTCATCATTTCCGAGAGTCTCGCGCTGTCCAGAGGGCTTACCGAGGGGGATCGGTTGCCTCTCTTCCTTCCCTCAGGTCGGGTCGAACTCCCGATTGCCGGGGTCTTCTATGACTACTCGACCGACGGCGGCAAGGTCGTGATGGATCGGACGCTCTGGGCGAAGCTCTTGGGTGAGCCTGGAGCCGACATCCTGGCGATCTATCTTCAGCCTGGCGCTGACCTCGCCGCTGTGCGGCGACAGCTTCTGACGATTGCGGGGGAGGGCAGCGCGATCGCGCTCAACTCGAATCAAGCGCTGAGGGCCAGGGTTCTGGTGGTCTTTGACAACACCTTTGCGGTGGCGCGCGCCCTGGAACTGATCGCGATCCTGGTGGGCGTGCTCGGGATCTTTAACGTCTTGTGGGCCTCGGTCCTGAGTCGCCGGCGGGAGATCGGCGTACTGCGGTCGGTCGGGGCGACGAGAGCGCAGCTTCTGCGGATCGTCCTGGGGGAAGCGGGACTCCTCGGCCTGTTGGCTGATCTGCTTGGCCTGCTTGCCGGCATCGCGCTGTCGCTCATTCTGATCTATGTCATCAACAAGCAGTCATTCGGCTGGACCATCCAGTTTCAGTTCTCCTGGTGGGTTGTCCTCAAGTCGTCGATCATTGCGCTCGGTACGGCATTACTGGCCGGCTATCTGCCTGCAAGGCAGGCGGCCCATCTGAACATCGCGGCGGCAGTGGCGTATGAGGGATAAGGGGTTCGGAATCGCAATGCCTGTGCTGAGCCTGGTCGAAGCAGTGGCGCTCTTTTGCCTGCTTAGCGGGTTTATGGCGTCGGCAGAAGCGGCCTTCCGGCAGGCGCTTCCCGGCTATCGATTTGCTTTTCCGCGGGATCATGCCTCGCATCCCGACTTCAAGACCGAGTGGTGGTACTATTCGGGTCATCTGCAGACCGAGGACGGGCAGCGGTTCGGCTACCAACTGACCTTCTTTCGGGTTGGCGTCGATCCGTCTCTGAGAGGCACAAGCCGATCACTCTGGGCGGTTCGAGACTTGCATCTGGCTCACTTCGCCCTCTCTGACCTCACACATCGACGCTTCCAATACTGGGAGCGCCGCAGTCGCGGCGCCCTGGACTCGGCCGGCGCCTTGACCAAAGAGTTCAAGGTCTGGAACGGCCCATGGGAAGCCAGTGGAGACGGGAAGGCCCAGCATTTAATCGCTCATGTTGAGGGGTATGCGATCGACCTCACCCTGAGCCTGAGCAAACCGCCCGCCATCCATGGCAGTAATGGCGTGAGCCAAAAGGCGGCCGGGCTAGGCCGTGCCTCTCACTATTACTCGCTTACCAGGATGACCACCAAGGGGATCTTGACCTTCGCCGGAAAGCGGCAGACCGTGACCGGATCAACCTGGATGGATCACGAGTTTGGGAGTAACCAACTTACGGAATCGCAGGTAGGCTGGGACTGGTTCGCGATCCAGCTTGAGAATGGCGCCGAGCTGATGCTCTATCAACTTCGGTTGACGGATGGCCGTCCTGATCTCCACTCCAGCGGCAGCCTGATCCATTCGGACGGGCGAGTCGAGCATCTGCCGCGCAGCGCCTTTATGCTGACGCCGCAAGAAGTCTGGCAGAGTCCGAAGAGTAGCGGTCGGTACCCGATCCGATGGCGGGTCCAAGTCCCCGACCGACACCTCGACCTGTCGGTGCGGGCAGCGTTTCCCGATCAGGAGCTGGATACGCGCGGCAGCACCCTGGTCACCTACTGGGAAGGGTCAGTCGCCATTTCTGGGACTGCGGGTGACCGGCCGATTTCCGGCGTGGGATATCTCGAAATGACCGGTTACGTCGCACCCTTCCGCGAACTCTACTGAGTCCAGAAGATCGGTTGGTCAAGCGCCCTCCGAAGACGATATCAATCATCACATCTCAAGTTCTGATATTCTCTTCTCCGATATTACAGGACTCTATATGTTACTATTATCTGGTCGATTCTATTTAACGATCCTGTATAATAAAGTATATTGCGTAAAGAGACACAACGGTTCGCCAATATGACCGAACAGGTAACGAGGTAACAGGGAGCTGAGACATGACGGAGGCACTCCGAAGCACCGGGCGGAGTTGGGCTCTCACCATCACCATCATTCTTGCCGCTGAGATATTCGTGGCGGATCTCGTACTGCCACTGGGGCTGGCGGTCTGGCTTCCGTATGCGGGGCTTGTGCTGATTTCTTTATGGACGCCATCTCGAAGGCACACCCTCTATAGTGCAGTGGCCGCAACGGCCCTCCTCCTGCTGGCCGCCTTTCTTGCTCCACCCGGTTCCTCCGATATCACGCCACTTCATGCCTTGTTTAACCGCGCGCTCGGCGTCCTGTTTATCTGGATGACGGCAGGCTTCTGCTTTCAGCGCAAGCGAGTAGAGGAAACGGAGAAACACACTCATGAAGAGCTTGAAAGGTTGGTGAAGGAGCGGACAGTCGAGCTTTCACAATCTAATGAACAGTTGCGACATGAGGTGACCCAGCGTAAGGTGGCGCTCGCGGAGCTGGAACAGACCCGACGACAACAACTGGAATTAAGAGATCAGTTTCTTTCCCACGTCTCGCATGAGCTTCGCTCGCCCTTGACCGCCATCTATCAATTTGTGACGATTCTCTTGGACGAATTGGCCGGTGACCTCAGCAGTGAGCAACGGGAGTACCTGGAGATCGTACTGAGGAACGCCAACCAACTTCGGACGATGATTGAGGATCTCCTGGAGGTCACCCGGGTTCAGACGGGTAAGCTCTCGATTGAGGCGCAGCCTACCTCGATAGCCGAACTGATCGGCGAAACCGTCAGCTCCCTGCGTACGCTTGCCGGCGCGAAAGGCATCGCCCTCTCTGCTGACGTGGCCGCTCACCTCCCGTCTGTGTATGCCGATCCTCAACGCGTCGGACAGATTCTTCGGAACCTGATCGAGAACGGGATCAGATTCACACCTGATAATGGGACCATCACCATCCGTGCCCATCTGTTTGATGAAGAGCGTCACGCTATCCGCATTGCGGTGGCCGATACCGGATGCGGAATAAGCCCCGAGGAATGCGAGAAGATTTTTGAGCGGTTGTACCAGGGAACAAGCTCTATCGAAGCCAGCCGAAAGGGTCTTGGACTTGGACTGTCTATCTGCAGGGAATTGGTTTCTCGCCACGGCGGGCGAATCTGGGTGGAAAGTCAACTCGGGCGCGGCAGCACATTTTTCTTTACGCTGCCGATCTTCTCATCAGCGAACCAGCTTGCACCCCTTGCTGTCACTGACCATCCACACAAAGGAGCAACGGCATGATTGGAAAAAAGATTCTGGTTGTTGATGATGATGAAGATATGCGACGCGGGCTGGGCATACGGTTGAAAGCCAGCGGCTACAATGTTGTCCTCGCCCACGATGCCATCTCTGCAACCGGCATGGCGCGAAAGGAAAAACCTGATCTGATCATCCTTGATATTGGACTGCCCGGAGGAGACGGCTTCATCGTGATGGAGCGATTGGTATCGATAACCGAGACCTCCGTACCCTTTATTGTTGTGACCGGCAGAGATCCATCGACGAACAGGAAACGGGCTCTGGATGCCGGCGCCAGGGCCTTCTTCCTCAAGCCTGCCGATAACGATCAGCTTCTGGCCGCTATTGAGAAGGTTCTGGGCGAAACCGAGCGGCCTGCGCCGACGGCTGGCCCGCATGGACCGTCCAAGGAGTATTGGGATCTGTCGACGGACGATTAGCAAGGTCTCTAGGTACGGCCGGTTCGGGACCAGACACTTACCAGCGCTGCACCTGAAAGGTTGTGCCAGATACTGAAGAGGGCGTCAGGGAGCACCGCAGCGGGCGAAAGATATTTTACAGCCAGTGCCACATCGCCCCTCGCCAGATAGGTGATCACATTCGACGCGATCCCCCCTTGTTCAGACCGTGACGATGAACGTAGGTTTTACCGATGGATGGTCACGCCGACCTTGGCGCACCAGCGCTCGATCGGGCAGCGGCTGCAGAAAGGGGAGATCGGCCGGCACAGGTGCTGCCCGAATGGGACCAGCAGGTCGTTGTAATAGATCCAGTGCCGCTTCGGCAGTGTCCGCCGAAGGGCCATTTCGGTCTGTTCGGGGGTCTTAGTCTTGACGTAACCCCAGCGGTTCGAGATCCGATGGACATGCGTATCGACGCAGATCCCCGGCTTTCTATAGCCCACCGTTACGACAAGGTTAGCGGTCTTTCGACCGACCCCATTGAGGCTGAGAAGCGCCTCGAGAGTATCGGGGACGCGCCCGGCGAACTGGGTCAGAAGGGTGTGGCAGACCTCACGGATGGCTCTGGTTTTGATCCGATAGAAACTGACCGGGTAGATGGCCTTCTCGATCTGCCGCTCGCTCAGCATGAGCATCGTGTCCGGCCTATCGGCAAGCCGATACAGCCGATCCGAGGCTTCACCCGTGACGTGATCCTTGGTTTGCTGGCTCAGGATGCAGGAGATCAGGACTCGAAACGGATCGCGGGACTCCTCGGCGATCTTGCCCACGACGCCGGGCTCCCAGGCGCTGATAGCTTGTCGGACCTGCCCCAAGATTCTAGTTATCTGCCGGTTGGTGACCAATGGGCTGATCGTACGGAAAAGGAGATGTCAAGGGGTCAGAGAATTGGAAGTCGAGGAGTTCTTGATGATCTGGATGACCTCTTCAGGATGATGAGCCATTTTGAGTAGTGCGAGGTCGTCCGGGGAGATCTTCCCCTCGCTCGTGACGGGATCGCGGAGCCACTCCTGCAAGCCGCGCCAGTAGTCATCATCTGTGAGGATGACCGGGAACGGCTTGATCTTTTTGGTCTGGATCAGCGTGATCGATTCAAACAGCTCATCCAGCGTGCCATAACCGCCTGGCAGGATGACGAACGCAATGGAGTGCTTCACGAACATGACCTTTCTGACGAAGAAGTGCTGGAAATTCACAAGGTTGGTCAGATATCGGTTGGGTTCCTGCTGCTGGGGAAGCTCGATGTTGAGACCGACCGACACACCACCAGCCTCGTAGGCGCCTTTGTTTGCCGCTTCCATGGCTCCAGGGCCCCCGCCGGTAATGACGGCATACCCGTGCTGGGCCAACAAGCGGCCTATCTGCTCGGCCATGGCATAGGCGGGATCATCTCGTCCGATATGCGTCGATCCGAAGACAGAGACCGCCGGCGGAATCTTGGCGAGCACCTCGAATCCGTCGACGAACTCTGCCACGACGCGGAAGATCATGCGGATGTCATGCGCGGCCAAGCGGTCAAGGGCGAATGGGAATTTCATGTTGAGTTCAATGCCTCCCTCATTATCCTTTAAAATATAATTATAACACGTCAAATTCTAGTGAAATAGTGGTATGGCCCCCTCAAGAACGGCGATGGAAATGTCTAGCGCGGCCACCATGCGACTTCCCATGGCCGTGTCACACGCCGTCGCACTCCGTCGGCGGCTCGACAGCATGCTGCAGCCTGGCAATTCCGCGCGTCTCGACCAGTGCGCGCTTCGCGCACTGCCACTTGTGAGCGGGGAGCTTTATTTTTGAGAAGGCAATATCTCTTTAGGACCGGGGAATGCGTTTGACAACGGGGTGGGCGTATGTTAAGAGAGCCGCATGGCCACCCTTCAGCCGCCGAAGATCTACACTGTCAGCGACTTGACTGCCGAGATTCGCGCCCTCCTTGAAGACTCGTTCTCCGGAATCTGGGTGGAGGGTGAGCTTTCCAATTTTCATCAGCACTCGTCAGGTCACATGTACTTCAGCCTCAAAGACGAGGAGAGTCAGATCCGGGCGGTGATGTTCCGGATGCAGAATCGGCAACTCAAGTTCCAGCCAAAAGACGGACTGGCGGTTCTGGTCTATGGGGAGATCGGTGTCTATGAGCGTCGCGGCGAATATCAGATCGTTTCGGAGTACATGGAACCGAAGGGGCTTGGGGCCCTGCAATTGGCGTTTGAACAGCTTAAGGAGAAGCTGCGGGCGGAGGGGCTGTTCGACGACGCTCGGAAGCGGCCGATTCCTATGTTGCCGAGGCGGATCGGGGTGATTACGTCGCCGACAGGGGCGGCCATTCACGATATCCTCCAGGTCCTCCGGCGGCGGTTCGCCGGCGTCGATGTCCTGATCTATCCTGTGGCGGTGCAAGGTGATCAGGCGGCCCCTCAGATCGTCGAGGCGCTCGGTGAGTTGAGTCGGCGAGGGGGATTGGACGTCGTAATTGTGGCCAGGGGGGGCGGCTCGATCGAGGACCTGCAGGCCTTCAATGAGGAGACGGTGGCCAGAGCGATTGCGGCTTGCGGGATTCCGGTCATCTCCGCCGTCGGCCATGAGGTCGATTACACCATCGCTGATTTCGTGGCGGACCTTCGGGCTCCCACGCCGTCTGCCGCCGCTGAGCTGGTTATCGCCAAGCAGGACGAACTGGCGCAGCGGCTTGACGACCTTCACGCGCGGATGACCGGCGCCATGCGGTCGAGACTGCACGGTCTGAGGGTGCGGATGACCGGGCTGGAACGTCACATACGACTGCTGAATCCGGTCGAGCGGGTTCGAATACAGCGGCGTCGCCTGACAGAGCTGTTGAAGGGTCTGACCGGCTGGACCGATCGACGATTGACGGCGCTTCACAGTGAGCTGAAGGCTACTGCCGGCAAGCTGGACTCGTTGAGCCCGTTGGCCATCCTGAGTCGGGGCTACAGTATCTGTCTTCGACTGCCTGATCGGGAGATTGTGAAAGACAGTTCGACGGTTATTGCGGGCGACCTCGTCGAGGTGCGCCTCCATCATGGGCAGTTGCAATGCGACGTCCGTGAGATCCAGCCTCAAGAAGGATAGGGATGGATAAAGAAGAGGTTCCATTCGAAGAGGCGCTCAAGCAACTTGAGGCGATTGTCTCCCGTCTCGAGCGTGGAGATCTCCCCCTTGAGGAAGCCCTTTCGGTCTTCGAGGAAGGGGTTCGGTTGACCAAGCTGTGCTCAGCGCGGTTAAGCGAAGCCGAGCGTCGGGTCAATATCTTGACGCGCAGCGTCGAGTCGGTCTCCAGTGAACTGGAAGAGCGGCCATTTGAGGAAGAGGGTGAGGAGGAGCTGTGAGGGAGCAATCGTGACGTCGGATGAGTTGGAACGGTATCTGGAGGAGCGGCGGGTCCTCGTCGATGAGGCCCTGGAGCGATACCTCCCCGGGACGGGTGACCCCCCGAAGGAGATCCATGAGGCGGTTCGCTACAGTGTCTTTGCGGGGGGTAAGCGACTGCGGCCGATCCTGGTCTTGGCGGCGGCAGAGGCTGCAGGCGGACAGGCAGAACAGGCGCTTGGCGCAGCGGCCGCCATCGAGATGATCCACACCTATTCCCTGATTCATGATGACCTGCCGGCCATGGACGACGATGACTTTCGGCGTGGACGACCGACCTGCCACAGGGTCTACGGCGACGCGATGGCCATCCTGGCGGGGGACGCGCTACTGACGCAAGCCTTCATTCTCCTGTCGGCGGAAATCCCCCCGTGTCCCCCTTTACCAAAGGGAGGGCATGGCCCGGAAGCCCACCTCAAGGTCATCCAGGAGATCGCCCAAGCTGCGGGCAGTAAGGGGATGGTTGGCGGTCAGGTTGTAGACATCCTGAATGAGGATCGTGAGATAGATCTACCGACGCTGCAGTATCTGCATACGCATAAGACCGGCGCCCTGATTCGAGGCTGCCTGCGGGTGGGCGGGATTCTCGCGGCAGCCGGTCCGGAGCAGTTGGAAGCCCTGACGCGGTACGGCGAGCGGATCGGACTGGCCTTCCAGATTGTGGATGATATCCTGGATGTAGAGGGAAGCCTGGAGGCGCTAGGGAAACAGGCTGGGAGTGATCTACGCAAAAAAAAGGCTACGTTCCCGGCTCTTCTCGGGATCGAAGAGTCGCGGCGATGGGCCCACCGCCTCGTGTCCGAGGCGAAGCAGAGCCTCGTCATCTTTGGCGATCGCGGGGCCATACTGAGCGCGATTGCCGATTTTGTCGTGATGCGGCGGAGGTGATGACGCATGGCGGCTGTGAGCCGACGCCTGCTCTCGAATGCCGACTGGCCGGTTGCGAAGAAGGCCGGCCGAATCCGACTGGACCTGGCGATGCAGGAGCAAGGTCTGGCTGCGAGCCGCGAGCGGGCCAGGGCGCTGATCCTGGCGGGAGTTGTGCTGGTAGACGGCCGGATGGTGGACAAGGCGGGAACCTTGGTGCCGGAAGAAGCTCGGATTGCACTTGTGGTTCCCGAGCACCCGTACGTGGGGCGCGGGGGTGTCAAGCTTCAGGGTGCTCTGGAAAGATTTGCCATCTCCGTCACCGGGCGCGTCTGCCTCGATCTCGGCGCATCAACGGGTGGATTTACTGACTGTCTGCTTCAGCATGGCGCCGCCCACGTCTATGCTGTTGATGTTGGGCGCGGACAGCTCGATGCGAGGCTCAGGGCCGATCCACGGGTCGTCGTCATGGAACGGACTCACGCACTGACCCTCCTGCCGACCGACTTCCCGGATCGACCGGATCTTGCAACTGTAGACCTTTCGTTTATCTCTCTTGCCTCCATTCTCCCGGTTCTCCCATCGCTTCTTGCCGATTCCGGCGATATCCTGGCGCTGATCAAGCCGCAATTCGAGGTCGGGAAGGGTCACGTCGGAAAAGGGGGCGTAGTCCGTGATCCCGAGGCGCATCGGCTGGTCATTACAAAGGTCGGCAGGCGATCCGTGGAATTGGGGCTGCGGATCCTTGGTGCGGCCCCTTCCTGCCTGCTCGGACCAAAGGGAAACCGCGAGTTTTTCATCTATTTAAGTAAGATCGGGATAAGTGTCACGCCCGAAGAGGCGGCCGAACAGGCGGTTGGGGCCAGCCCTGATCCCGGTCGAAGGGAAGGCGCATGAAACGGATCGGTATCATTGCCAAGCTCCACAAGCCGGAGGCCCGGGCCATCCTCCAGGAGCTGCTACCGTGGCTCACGGCCAAGGGTGTGGAGGCGGTCCCGGACGAGGAGACCGCCAAATTGGCCGGGATTACCGGCGCTCAGTCGAAGCCTGATCTGCCTAGACTTGTAGATCTCCTATTGGTTCTGGGGGGGGACGGAACGCTCCTGTCGGTGGCGCGTCTGGTCGGGACGCGTGACGTGCCGATCCTGGGAGTGAACCTTGGCGGCCTCGGGTTTTTGACCGAGGTCACCCTGGAGGAGATCTACTCAACGCTGGATGCCGTGTTGCAGGGAACCTATGAGGTGACCCAGCGGATTTTGCTGACCGCGACAGTCTACCGGCAGGGGGAGCGGATCGCCGAGTATGTTGCACTCAATGACGCGGTCATCAACAAGGGTGTGCTGGCCCGAATGATCGAGCTGGAGACCTATATCGACGGGCGATATGTGACGACCTTCCGCGCCGACGGCCTCATCCTTTCTACTCCGACCGGCTCCACCGCCTACTGTCTGGCGGCCGGCGGGCCGATTGTTTATCCGACCCTTCGCGCGCTCGTCGTGGCCCCGATCTGCCCTCATACGCTCACGCTACGTCCTATTGTGATTCCGGATACCGCAAAGATAGAGATCGTTCAGAGCTCAACGGACGAGAACACCTGCCTGACCATGGACGGCCAAGTCGGATTTACCCTCCGCCATCGCGATGTGATCAAGGTCGTCCGCTCAGACCATACCATTACGCTACTCAAGGCGCCCGGGAAAGACTATTTTCAGATCCTCCGTACAAAGCTGAAATGGGGCGAGCGTTAACGCCGTGCTCCGCGAGCTCCACATTACGGATTTCGCCCTGATCGACGAGCTTCGGGTTGAGTTCGGCCCCGGCTTGAACGTCCTGACCGGCGAGACTGGGGCAGGCAAGTCGATCATCATCGACGCCTTGGGACTCACGCTAGGGATGAGGGGCGAGGCGGAGCAGATCCGCACCGGGGCCGACGGGACGACGGTGGAGGCCGCGTTCGATCGCTGCGACGAGGAGGCTCGTGGACTGCTCGCCGACAGTGGGATCGACTGTCCGCCGGATGAATTCCTGGTCGTACGGCGCGTACTCCTCCGGGAGGGGAAGAGCAAGGCCTACCTGAATGGCCGCCTCTCGTCGTCGGCGTGGCTTCGGAGCCTCGGCGAACTCCTGGTCGACGTCCATGGCCAGCACCAGGGGGTGGCCCTGACCCAGCCTTCCCGCCAGCGGCTGCTCCTCGACGCGTACGGCGGTCTGACAGATGATGTGGCGGCGTTCCGCGCGCTGTACGGCAGGCGGCAGGCTCTGAGGGTGGAGATGGATGTTCTCCGCGCGGGCGAGCGGGAGAAGGCGCAGCGACTTGATCAACTTCAGTATCAGCGGGGGGAGATCGCAGCCGCGCGCCTCGTCGAGGGGGAGGAAGAAGCGCTCATCCAGGAACGGACGATTCTCATGCACGCCGAGCGGCTGCACGCTGCGGCGCACCTGGGATACGAGGGTCTGTATGGAGAGCAGGGCTCGGTGGCGGGCCGCCTGGCCGCGATTGCTTCAAAGCTGAAAGATGCGCAGCGTATCGATCCGAGGCTGCATGGGATGGTGGATGCCTGCGAGGCGGCCATCGCGTCGGTTGAGGATGCGGCGGCCCAGCTCAGGGACTACAGGGAGGATGTGGCCTTTGACCCCGAGCGCCTGGAGCAAGTGGAGGGACGCCTGCACGAGATCGGCAAATTGAAACGAAAATACGGCGACTCAATTGCCGAGATTCTCGAATGTGCAAAGTCGGCTGAAGAGGAGTTGCAGCGTCTGACGAGTTCAGAACAGCGAGGCCAAGAAGTGGAGCGGGAACTGGCAACGCTGGAAGGGACGCTCGCGCAGCGAGCGGCTGGCCTCACCGCGCGCCGGAGAGCGGCGGCCGAGCGGCTGGCCAAGGCAGTGCAGGAGCAACTACAGGCTCTGAGGATGGAAAAGGCGGCCTTTGCCGTCCAAGTCAGGCCGCATTCCGAGTCCGGCGGTTCCGGGCTGGAGGCACATGGGGCAGACGAGGTGGAGTTCCTGATCGCCCCGAATCCCGGCGAAGAACTGAAGCCGCTGGGCCGTATCGCCTCTGGCGGCGAGCTGTCCCGGGTGATGCTGGCCGTCAAGGCCATCCTTGCGGCTTCTGATCGGATACCGACGCTGGTCTTTGATGAGGTGGATGTAGGGATCGGCGGCGGGATGGCTGCGGTAGTAGGCCAGAAGCTCTGGACGATCGCGCAAGAGCGGCAGGTCCTCTCCATCACGCACCTGCCGCAGATTGCGGCCTTGGCCGACCGTCATTTTTCGATTGTCAAGCGTGTGAAGGGAGCTCGCACTGAAATCGCTGTCGAGCTGCTGGAGGGCGAAGAACGGATTTGCGAGATTGCCAGGATGCTCGGCGCAACGGAGCGATCGGATACCCCTCTGCACCATGCCCGGGAGATTCTGGAGGCCGCCGAACGGTGGAAAGCTGCAAGGGCGTCAGGATCGTAAAATCGATATTGCCTCCCAACGATGGGTCACCGCGATGAATGACTATTACGGTGTCACTTTGTCCCCGAATACCTGTTACCCTCGACTCCGGTCTATACACCCTACGACCTGAATGGCACCGTTACACACCATGCAGTCACCCACACGACTTCCGGAAGAGCCAGCGATATGATGTGGTGCCGAAGCAGGGACTCGAACCCCGATGAGCATACGCTCACGGCGCCATGAAGGCGGGTGCTCCGTCTCTTAAGCTATCGAAATGCTTCGATTCCAACAGGTTGGGGCGATGGCAAGCTTTGCTGTAGTGGGGTAGAGGAGGGGGGAGCGAGAAATCGCGGGCTTACTTTCGGGCATACCGGCTACCCGGAATTACACAATTGGATAGCTTGTGCTGTAAGTGACATCAAGCCTCCGAGCCGAGTAGCCATTTCCGCCTTCGTGTTGTCTAGGTTCACACCTGCGCGATGGTGACCCAATTCGTTTCGGAGGCGCGTATAGACCGTCTCCGTAACCTTTGGCTTACCAGGCTGCGGGGTCTGCGGCACAGTAGGGTCTTTCGTGATGATGAACGCATCGACACCGGCTTGGTCTTTACGGAGCATTAGGAGTATGTTGTAGAGGTGCATGAATGCCTCCACCGGACCGGTCGACTGACAAGCTGAACGAAAAAGCCCAAAATAATCCTCGCCAGGTAGCGAGGGCTTCTCCAGCTCCGCCTTAAGTTCGGCAGGGGGAATACCAAGGACAAGTTTAGCGGCGAACCCGACGCAGACGACTGAACCGGCTGCAACTTCCAGTACACCGGGTTTAGAGTTCAGCGGGGAGAACTGGTCTTCGGTCATTCGGGCCTTCTCTATGGCAAGATTATGCCGGATACTCATCCGGTCCAAGGCTTTCTCGGTCACTTTCGCCGCAAGAGCTCTCCCTTCGTCGTGCGATGCAACTGAGCTCAAGTAGACAGTGGTTCGTATTTCCTCTCCATTCTGCCCCACAATGTCGACTTTCTCGACGCTCGCTTCGTCAGGGTTAAACTCGAACGACTCAAACTTTAGACCGTTGCCTTTGATTGCTGCAACGAAGGTGACCGCTCCCTTAAACATCACTGGTATCCTCCCGAAAATCGAACACCATCGCGCGACCTAATGTGTTGCTGTGCAATGGGCTGGCACAGACAAGCGAAGTCGCGTGATGCTAGTGGCCCGTCCGCACCAGCAGTTAGTTAGACGACTTCTTGTCTCGTTGACTGATTTGGTCACGCTTATCCTCAGGAAGGCTTCCATAGAGAGTCTCGATCATCTTCGGCTGAGTAATCATTGCTTCCGCAATGACATTGATCAGATGAAATAAGGCAATGGCCGTCTCCGGCTTGTCATTCAGGTCTATGGTGCCTGGGTGGACCGCCTCATTACCAATAACTCTAACGATGTCGAGGCTTTTCTGAATTTTTGGATTTAGACCCTGCTTCACAAGCAGAGAAATATCGTCATTTATGTTCTTCCCAGATCCGCCCAGGTGCTTGCACAGTTTTTGAATGCAAAGTCGAAGAAGCGCTGCCGCGCCACGCGGAGAATGGCCGACTATGGAACTCGCTTCGTCATAATCTTCTCGTATGGTTTCTGGCAAATCTGAATTCGGTGGCGGCGCTTGTGTTGCAGCGGGATGGATCAACGTTGTGTCAACCCAAATGGATTCCTGCTGGCAATGTGTACACCAACCGAAAGTCACCCCACCGACCTCTTCAAAGTGCAGGCCGGTAAAATTTGCGTGAGCCCTGCCCCAGAGCTGTTTCGCGTACGCGTTACACCTCGGGCAATGAAATGCCGATTTATGTACCTCGGGTGGCGTGAATGGATGTCCGCTCATCTTGATTGCCTAGTTTCGTCGTCTAACTGCTGAGTATGCTGATCGGCCACGCCCATGAAATCTCTAACGAGCGGGGCTATTGTCACGTGCTTCCGACGACCTGTCAAGGCCTTCTGAAACCCGCCGTTACCGGGAAATGTTGGTTGGCATAATTCTGGCGGGACGGCAGCGGACCGTGCGCGGAGCGGACCCTGCGGGCGCGCCAAGTACCGGCTTGAAAGCGTGGGTAGGGTCACCCCAGACCTCACTCAGCCCTTCGATGTAAGACCCTGAGTGAGTCACTCTGCGAGCTGCGCATCAACCAACACTTGACAGTCCGTGAAATAATGCATCTCTACTTCGTTGACGGGTCCATATCGTTGTGATACAAAAATTGCAGCTACAGGGTATCCATAAGGAGGACGCGAAATTTGGGAGCTAAGGAGTATAGCTACACGGTCCTTTTTGAGCCTGCCGAAGAGGGCGGGTACGTTGTGACCTGCCCAGCGCTGCCTGGTCTTGTGACAGAGGGCGATACCCTCGCAGAGGCGCGCGAGATGGCTCAGGACGCCATCCGAGCTTACCTTGAAAGTCTGCGTAAGGACGGGCTTCCTGTTCCGCCTGATAGAGAGATTAAGCTGAAACCGGTCAAGGAGAAGGTGAGGGTAGCCTTTGAAGCTGCATGAAGCGGCGGTTGCCTGCCCTCATGCCACGGCAGGTTCTTCGGGCTCTACAAAGAGCTGGCTTTCTTCTCCATCATGCATCAGGAAGCCATTACGTTCTTAAGTATCCAGGCAACCCCACGCTTCGAGTTACCATCCCTTTCCACACCAGAGACCTCAAGCGTAGGACCCTTGAATCGATAATCGATCAGGCTGGGCTTACCATCGAACAATTCCTCGAGTTGCTCTGAGCCGAGCAGAGGTAAACCTCTCGAAGAAAGTCGATTGTCTTTTTTAAATACGAAGGGCCTCAGATATCTGAGGCCCGTGAGTTCTTGAAACTGATGGTGCCGAAGCGGGGACTCGAACCCCGATGAGCATACGCTCACTGCGCCCTGAACGCAGCGCGTCTACCAATTCCGCCACTTCGGCACTGGCGTCGTCAGTCGCCTCCGGTCATTACTTGTAAAGGGTCAACTCGTAAAAGTCAACGGAAAAAGCGCAGGAAGAGCCCATGAATTACGAAGACGATCAGATGTGTTTTGTCTGCGGCAAGCAGAATGCAGACGGCCTGCACCTGCATTTCGAGTTGGTTGGCGATGATCGGATCCGGACCGAGTTTATCCCACCGAAGAGGTTTCAAGGCTGGAAAGATATCCTGCATGGAGGGATTATTGCGACCATTCTTGACGAGGTGATGGTGAACAACGCCTACTTGCGGCAGATCATGGCCGTGACGACCAAGCTTGAGATGAGGCTCAGGCGCCCGGCCGCTATCGGCGCGCGGTTGATCTTTTACGGTCAGATCGTAAAGCAGGATAGCAGGACGGTCACGACGAAGGGGTGGGCCGAGCAGGAGGACGGGGCAATCGTTGCCGAGGCCACTGGTCTTCTAATGAAAGTCCGAGGATAGGATGGGAGGGGACACGCGCCGAGTCGTCACGTTGCTGACGGATTTCGGGTTGAGCGACCCATTCGTTGGTATCATGAAAGGGGTGATCCTCGGGATCAACCCCGATGCGGCGCTTGTCGATCTGTGCCATAGCGGCAAGGCGTACGACGCTGCCGAAGCGACATTTCAGCTCATCGCGTCCTACCGCTACTTCCCCGCCGGCACGATCCATGTTGCAGTCGTTGATCCTGGGGTAGGCGGGCCTCGTCGGCCGATACTCGTCACCTGCGACGGCCATCTGTTCATCGGCCCGGACAACGGACTCCTGGCTCCGCTGGCAGAAAAGGCCGGGTCGAAGGTCAGGGCCGTTGCCGCGGTCCGGTATTTCCTGCAGCCGGTCAGCACCACCTTCCACGGACGCGACATTTTTGCGCCCGTAGCGGGGCATCTGTCGCTTGGGGCTGAGCCCGCCGAGTTCGGAGAACCGATCAATGACTATGTCCGTTTGGTACTCCCGCGCGCAGCGCCGTCCGGGGCCTCATTAATCAGGGGGAAAATTCTCCACATCGATCGGTTCGGTAACCTGGTGACGAATATTGGCCGAGTTGATCTGGAACACTTGGCGACTGGGGATTCTCCGGCAGCATGCATGGTGTATGTCTCTGAGATGGAGATTCCGGTTGTTGCCTACTATGGCCAAGTTGCCCCTGCCGCACTTGGCGCGGTCATTGGAAGCGCCGATTATCTGGAGATCTTCGTAAATCAGGGGGATGCGTCCCGGCTCCTCGGCATAGAACGAGGAGCAGAGGTTATGGTCGGCCGGAAAGACGCCGAAACGCCTGCAGCTTGACAGCTCTGAGGCCCTTGACTATAGTAGTCGCACTCTCCCGCCGGCGTAGCTCAGTTGGCAGAGCAGCTGATTCGTAATCAGCAGGTCGAGGGTTCAAGTCCCCCCGCCGGCTCCACAGATAGAAATCTCATTATTGTGACGGAACCGCTCCTTACTTGAAGACGATACGTCTTCGGAGGTGTTGAACATGGCGCCGGGGTGACTGAAGTGAAGCCGAGACGATATCGACCTGCCATCACGGCTCTGATTGGTCAAGCCCTCCGTAGAGTAACATGTTGCGGAGGGCTTTGTATTGCGAGATGCCCTCCCGTTCGTCGCCAGCGCTAGACATCTTCTCCGTTCCATAGCCCTTTGTCTGAAGTCAGATACTCCGTGGACGAAGATGCTACCGTACCCATCACGTTGCCGACCTCTTGCCAGCGAATGTCGAAGGATGATGACGCAGACGCCTTTACATCCATACGACGCCAGAGGGCCCTGTTGGTCAAGGAGCGAAGCAGATGGAGGTATCCTTTCGTACACTGTAGTGTAACAAAATCATACTGACTTGGGACTCGCTCGGTCGCAAGCGGCTAGACCCGAGTCTCATAACCGCTTGACTGTATGGAGATTGGAGGTTTTTTCTGCCAATACCTCGCTGATGGCCCGTGGCTTGCGTACAATTCAACGCGTTCAGTCCCCAGACCGCTGGGTGTAGCTCGATGGATTATGCTGCGTGACTTCACCGTTCCTCTTGAGGTTATAAGCATTGTGCGAATAGAACCATCACCCGCATGATCTTCCAACCCCTTTTGATTGGGAGACAGGGAGGTTTCCAATGGAGAAGCCACGGATTCTCGCCGTCGAGGCTGATCCCCACATGCTGGGCTTCCTGAAATCCGCCCTGGAACAACACGGCTTCATCCCCATACTCGCTTCGGATTCTGAACACGCCTTACGTACCCTGGCCCTGACTGCTGTCGATCTGGCGATCCTCGATTACAAGCTACCCGGTGAACCCTCAGGTTTGGAACTGGCCAGACTTATGAAACTGCGGGACCCAGGGCTACCTGTCATTCTCATTACAGCCTTCAGTTCCGAGAAGCTGGTCATCGAAGCTCTCAGGGCGGGGATAGGTGATTACTTTCTGCAGCCGTTTGCATCCGACGCTCTTATGGAGAGCATTCGGCGGCTTTTAGCCTCACGCGAGCCGCGTATTCGTCCGGTACCAATCGACATGACCGGTGGCGCTCCCGACTTGATTGACGGACATCGGCTGGTCGGCGAGAGTTCGCTGATGAGGGGGGTCAAGACCCTCATCCGCAAGGTTGGGGCGACCGATAGCAACGTGCTCATTACGGGGGAAACCGGCACAGGCAAGGAACTGGTGGCTGAGCTGATTCACAAAAACGGTGAGCGAGCCGGAAGGCTGCTCGTCTGCCTCAACTGCGCCGCGATTCCGGAATCTCTGACGGAAAGTGAGTTATTCGGCTATGAGCGGGGGGCGTTCACCGGCGCCTACGCCGCCTACGAGGGGAAGCTCAAGCAAGCCGATGGGGGAACGGTCTTCCTGGACGAGATCGGCGACATGTCGCTATCCGCCCAGGCGAAGCTGCTTCGGCTGTTGGAGAAGAAAACTATCCAACGAGTGGGTGGGCGAAGGGACGTGACCATCGATCTTCGCGTCATCGCCGCTACCAACCAGGATCTGGAAGGGCTGATGGCTGCCGGTAAGTTTCGACGAGATCTCTATTATCGTTTGAACGTTGCGTACATCGACCTGCCGCCCTTGAGGGCCAGGAGGGACGATATCCCGCTTCTGTTGAGACACTTTATCCGTGAACTCAATGCGGGGCTTGCTAAACGGGTATATGGAGTCGCCCCCCAACTGGTTGAGCGGCTACTCCAGTACGACTGGCCAGGCAACGTCCGAGAGCTCAGGAATATGACAGAGGTGTGTCTGATGAACCTTGATGCCGGTATAATCGACCTGGATCACATGCCGGAACAGTATCGACACCGGTGGGCGGGCAACGCAACTGCCGAGAAAGAGTCGATTCTGAGTGCCCTGTTTGCGACGCAGTGGAACAAGAGTAAGGCCGCCCAGAAACTGCGTTGGTCCCGGATGACCCTCTATCGGAAGTTAACAAAATACCACATCATCAGCAGTCGTAGCAAAACTGACCTTGACACGCCGGTGCTGTCGGACAGCAGACTGTAGCATCCCCCTCTCGATGTGACACCGGTGTGACAGTGCGGTGTGACAGTTCAAGATCGCGGCTCCTCCCCCGTTACTGCCTCTAATGGCGTCGGCTAAGGTAGTGATTTTCCATGCGCTCTTAATCCCTACCTGCTCTGCTTCTCCGCTGTCCTATCCCCGCATCAGTTCAAGCACGCGTAACACCCCGCTGTAATACCCCCTGCCGAGAGGGTAAAGCTCTGAATGAGAGAAACCTGGAGAAAATGCTGTTGTTATGACTACTTATACAGGATCGTTGCCGCGTATCCCAGGGTGGCCCCGTATTTGCTTCCTGAGTTTGAAGTCGCATGTCCTAAGCCGCGTATAGGCGACGGACATCAGCTACATTCAGGTGCGAGCCGGCTTTTTGTATCTGGTGGCAATCATGATCAGGCGCTGACGTACTTCATACCTGAGGAGGTCTACTTCAATCGTGGGGGAGAGCTTGGCTTAAACTGATCACACTTCATGTCTTGGCAGTGGGGTCCACTTCGGATTTCAAGCTAAGGAGGAGTTCATGACAAAAGAGAGTAGCCCGAAGAGGGAAGGCTTGTCTCCCACGGAAAAAGTCTCGATCCCGGCGGAGCGGGGAAAGTTTAACAACCTCATTCTCGGCAACCCCAATTACTTTGGCACCTTTCCCAAGTTCGGCGGGAAGGCGATCAAACCACTCAGTGGCGATACGACCTACGAGGAACTGACGTGCTTGGGCCTGAATCCCACCGGCTCTTTGGGAAACGGCCTTCTGGAAGGCGTTGTCCGCATCAAACAGCATTTCGGTTACGGCACCGACGCCTGCGGCGCCGGTACAACAGAATACGTGCGGTTTTTCGTGCGCGATGCGACAGGTTGGCATGACCTGGGTCTGAGCTCGGTCCAGGTGTACGATCTCGCCGGCCCGCTTCCACTAAGTTACTCGGTCTCGGTGGACTTCAGTGAGGCGCGCAAGTTCTGCCAAACGGAGAATATCGTCCAGGTACGCGCTATTCTGTCGTGGCAATGGGCACCCACTCCAGGCGATCCCAACTTCATTCCTGTGTGGGGCAACGTGGTCAGCGCCAACGTCCAGGTGGCACCCCTGTTGCTGTTTGAAGTTCCGATCGGGGAGCTGATTGTGGAAAAGGAGCTCTCCATTAAACCAGACCTGCTCAAGCAACTGGATGCCAAACAGCCGCTACCAGCCAATCCGCCGAAGGCTCTGAGCTTCGGCGAGCTGAAGGCGTTGTATGCGGACAAGAAAGTTCCGGGCCACCGCTTTGGGTTTAGCGATGCAACCAAACTGTCAAAAGGACCGATCACGACGGCTCTGCCTCCAATCCCTGCACCGCCGCCGGGAACAGCACCCGGTAAGGCGAAGGTAGCCGTTGAACTATCCGTGTCTGTGGGCTTGGTGGCAGGCGCGGAGCTAGGTGCAATCCTGGCGGGAATCGAAGCAACCAGTGGCGACACAACTTTTGAGGAATTGACCTGTGCGGGGTACAACCCTCACACTCGTGCGCTGGAAGGCATTATCCAGGTGAAACAGAGCAGCGGGTACTCCGGCGGGTTGTGTACACCCGGCAGCACGGAGTACGTGAGCTTCTTCGCTTTCTTTGGTGGAGCCTGGAACGCTTTGGGCACAGCGCAGGTGCAGGTCCACGATCTGACGGCGGCCAGCCCTGCACACCCGATCAGCTACGCGGTGTTCCGGATTTCGAACCTGACATCGGCGCCGTGCCAAGGTTTGGAAGGCGTCCCACTGCGCGCGATTCTGTCCTGGGAAACGCCTCCCACCGGTCCGAACTTCATTCCAGTGTGGGGAAATATTCTCAATACCCATGTTCAGCCGCAAATCGTTGCCGGTGTGGGTGAGGAGATGCGGTTGATGCGCATCGGCCGGGTGACCGTCGCAAACATCGACAATGTGACTGGCCTTGCCGTGGTTGATCCCGTTTTCGTGCCGCCGTTTCCGCCGGGTCTCGGATATGTGGCGGGCGACTGCCCTGGCCTGGGCAGCCCATGGCTCGGTCCCCCCGTGCAACCCAATAGCCCCTTCGGCGGTGAAACCATTACAGAGGGTGATTTCATCCCAAAGATCGATGTCTTCGATCACACCACCGGTATGCTCTCGCCAGGAGCCAAGCCCATCATCTACCAGGCATGGGTAACTCCACCTGTCGGAACGGCCTTCCAGCTCACCGACTCGTTCGGCATCGAGCTTTATCCTCCGAACGCGGTGGGCGGGGTGTTCTACATGCAACACGTCGTGCCTGCTCCGGGTCCGGTCCCGGGTGGTATCCCCGGAACGCAGTACTACATCTACTGGGAGTCAGATCTGCAGGCGGTGAATCCGCGGACGTTGGCGGTGTTTGAGGCCGGAGGCCTCGCGGAAGGCAACTATACCATCGAAATCCGTGGCTTCAAGTGGGATGGCGTAGCCAGTTACGTGTCGATCCCACCGCAGAGCAAGACGATCCACGTCTACAACGGCTATCCGCATTTTGAGTTGACTGCCGGCGGCCCCCCGATCCAGGAGTTCCGGCCAGAGGTGTTCATTACCCTTACGTCACCGTCGGGAGACTGTGGTGATGTGCAGGTGGGAGACATCATCAAGGGCAGCTACGACGTGACGGATGAGTTCTTCGGCATCGTCAGCATCGCTCTGGTACCCATCACCGTTGGGGGCATTCCACAACCGGAGAACCCGGTTGTGCTGTCCAACGCCAACTACGGACAGAGCGAGGTAATTTACGACGGCACGAATACTGGCGGAACCAGCGGAACCTTCACGTTGTCTACCGTCGGAATGACGCCGTGCGGCTACACCATATTGCTGGGAGCGTGGGACCGGGCACTGGTGAGTAGCAGTTGCTCGGGCCATTACAACGAAATGGGGGTTGGTTTCTGCTTGCGGGCAAAAGTGACCCCCAAGTAAGAAGATCGACATCCATTGCGGTAGCAATTAGGACGCGAGCACGTTGACTGCGGAGTCAGCAATCAACACAATGGTGCAACATTCAGGTGGGAGGAAGAAATATGACAACCGAAACCGAAACCAATACCCACATCGTTCCCTGTTGCCCGACACTCGCACCCAATGACGTGTGCGACGTGCTCGACTTCCATTATCGCCTGACCTATCCAACGGTGGTAGCTGACCGGAACATACCGGTGGAGGTCAAATTCCATTTTCGTCTGACGCGCTGTCGTGGGCCACTGGCGATTGGTGACCTCGCCTATACCACGACCCTTTTGCCCGGAGAGAAGGTAAAGTTGTTCACATCCGACCGACGCTCAAAATTCAGCTTTGATACCGCGACGAAATTCGGCTATCGCAACACGCAGTCCTCGGAAGAGTCTTTTTTTATGCAGCAGATGAGCGATTCGCTCTTTGACACGAACTCGCGGGACACCGCGAACTCCAGCAATCAGTCGCATGCGCACGTCGACGGTCACGGCGATGCTGGCATCGACATCACCGGCCTGGGCGGCTCTGCCAACATGAGCGGCAACTTCGATTCCAACTCCGTCTCCTCATTCTTGGGTGAACACCAGCAACATGCGGAGAACTCCTTTCATGCCGCTGAGATGGGCACGCGCAAGTCAGCGAGCGTGTCCATCGGCGAGTCGCAAAGCCGCACTCATACGGAATCCGAGTCCCAGGACCACTACGAATCCTCCTCTCGTGAGTTCGAGAATAAGAACAAATGCCACGCGGTCACCTTCATGTTCTATCAGATCAACAAGACGCAGATAGTGAAGTACACGCTCGAATCGATTGACTTGCGTGTGATGATGGATGCCGATCCGAGTAAGGACTTCACTCGCGTTGCCGGCAATCCGGTCGCGCCGAGTCGCGGCCTCGGCGTTACTTCGATCAACGTGTTGGCCACGGCGGGAGTGGGCGAGGTCGCGCTGGTACAGGGACCGGGGGTGCCCGCGATCCAGCTTACGCCGATATTCACGATTGCTCAGCGTCAGCAGGCCATCAAACAGGTACAAAAGGAACTTGCGCAGGAGAAGCTACTGGACGCCGCCGGCGAAGTCTCGGACGAAGCGAAAGCACGCTACTCTTTCCAGAAGCAGTCATCGCTACCGACACCGGGCATCCTGGTGAAGGGCTGCCTGGACGACTGCGACGTGTGCGAACCGACACTGCTCAAGGAAATCGAGCTAGATCTTGAGCGTAAACGCCTCCAGAATGAGTTGCTCAAGAAGCAGATCAATCTCCTCGAGAAGTCACAAGAATATCGCTGTTGCCCAGCAAGCGAGACAGAGGCAGCTAAGTCCGATAAATAACTAAACAACAGAGAGAGATCTCAACGAACGACAACAATCATGCCTAACCAATGTCGATTGTGGGACCGGCGTCGTATCGAGGAGGTGGTTGATCGAATTCCCCAGATCGTCGAGCGTGGCTGAGGTGGATGGCGGCCAGTCATGCGAGTTGATGACATACTGAGGAGCTCATAAGCAGGACAGCACCATGTCATTCCCGCGAAGGCGGGAATCCAGGCCCAGCAAACTGGATTCCGGGTCAAGCCCCGGATGACATCAAGGGATACTATAGGCATTCTTACTTATGAACGTCTAAGTGATTCCTGCTGCACTGCCGCTTGAGATCGTGCGGCGTCATTGGCCAATATTGGCTTCGTATACGAGCCCCCACAACAATGAAAAGGCGCGTGGAAGCCAAAAAGAGACGGATAATACGGGGCTGAGTGGGTACAGTTAACCACACAAGGGAGTAGTAAGACAATGGAAATGAAGAAATGGCAACCAAAAAAACCGAAGTCTCAGCCACCATTGATGCCAGATCAGGTAATCCGACTGAAAGACGTAATAAAGCGCATGGACATTCCCAATGAGTTACAGTCGCTTAAGTCTTCGCACAGTCTGACAGTTGTGGGAGCTGCAAGCGACTACAAATTGGAGAGTAACCTCTATAAGATTGCACTAAAAAAGAAGGGGATGAGTGCGTGGAATATACGTGCACAAAGCACCATCCGTGGGCTGCCCGGCATGGAAGCCGGTCGCATCTCGCGCGATGAAGTAAAGAAGACCAAAGGGGCGGGCGGCTTAGTCAAAGGGCATCGCCCTGAGTGGGCTGATTTGGTTCACTATCCGAAGATGTCACCAGGGATCATCCGCGCAAACCTGCGGCGCATCAATGGCCGTCGGGTTCGGCCGCACTACGTATTCGGCAACGACGATCGCCAGCCGTTCTTCCCCTCCGGCTACCCCTGGCAGTGCATCGGGCGGGTCTTCGCCTGGACGGATCCCTCCAACCCCAACTGGGCGTGGTCGGGATCGGGTGCGTTAGTGACCCGTAACACGATATTGACGGCCGGACACGTGGCACCCTGGGGGGTGGACCCGTGGATGGTATTGTTCGTACCCGCGTATTATAACGGCTCTTCGACCCTAGGCTCCAATGTATACTCATACGTGGAAAGCTACTGGGGCTATAACACGAATGATCAAGTTTCAGCCTGGGATTACTGTGTGATGAAGCTCTACGATCCGCTTGGCGACTCGCTGGGCTGGTTCGGTAGTAAGACCTACGACGATGGCTGGAACGACGGAAACTACTGGAATCTTGTTGGGTATCCCGGTGCCGTGGCAAGCGCCGAGCAGCCCTCGTGGCAAGGTGGTATCAGCTTCCACGACGACGACGAAGACGGAGATGCGATGGAATTGGAGACCGATAACGGGGATTCCTCGCCGGGCGACTCCGGTGGACCCTTCTTTGCGTGGTGGGACGACGGTTGGCCCTACATCGTAGGCGAGGTTTCAGGCCAAGAAGAAGAATATAGCTTTCCGTTCTCGACTGAAGACAATAACATCGCGGCTGCTGGATCACCGATGGTTGATCTGATCATCTGGGCGCAGAACAATTGGCCATAAGCCTCCTGATGGACCAGCATCAGCGAACATGCGAAGCTGGTCGACTGATAGGAGTGCGACGTAGATAATCGCGCGTTGGAGTCAACTTTTCAGTGTTGCAAATGTAGTTGCCTTCGGTTGACCTTGGGTTCATGGCGTTTTGAGAGGAAGTTGCGTCGATTGAGCGGACAAATTAAAAGGTTGAAGAGTGGACATGGGTAAGGTAGAAAGATAAGACGCTTGGTTCCGTGGAAACAACACCTAACACCGGTTCCCGTGGAGCTGCTTCTCTGGAGCAGGCGGCTCCTCGTGAGCGACATGGCCTGCTGCACCCTCCGTTAGGCGCCGAACAAAGAAAATAACTTCAACCATAAGGAGATCACATTTATGTCAACATATCGATTTGGAAAGCACCCTCCGAAACAGGACTATCGCACCTTACGCTTGAAGAACTATCTGACGTCTGCACTTGCGGCGCCGCCCGCTTCCTACGATGTGTTGCCCAGGATCTATCAGAAGCTGAACGTGTCGGACCCGACAAAGTTATTCCCTATGGATGGGAACGATCACTGGGGAGATTGCACTATCGCGGCTCTAGCCCACGCGGTCACGGCCTATCGCGGCTTGGTCGGCACGCAGAAGATCATGGCGAAGCAGGATGTGGTCAAGTTGTACATGCATCTGACGGGCGGAGTAGACTCCGGCCTGAACGAGCTCGATGTGCTGAACTACTGGCGCAGTCACGCCGTGTCTGGAGATAAGATCCTGGCCTACGCCAGCATAGATGTGAAGAATCACACCCACGTTCAACAGGCAGTTCAACTTTTTGGAGGCGTCTACCTGGGATTTCAGGTGCAACAGAATTGCATTCAGGAGTTTGATGCTCGTCAGCCATGGACGCCTGGCCCGCTGACCCAGGATGGCCACGCGGTATTTGCCGTCACATACGATTCGACGGGCGTGACCGTCCTCACGTGGGGGAATACCCAGAAGGCGACTTGGGCGTGGTGGGATGAATGTGTCGACGAAGCGTACGCAATTCTTCCTCCGGAAGCGAAGAAATCCGATTTTGCGCCAGGGTTCGACTTTAATCAGCTACAAGCCGATTTGGGGGCAGTGGCGAACTGACTCGCCACTGTTGGGCCTAATTCCCTACAGCCCTAAGGGAGGTTTCACCGGCTTCCCTGAGTGCGTTTGTGGGCGTGGAATTCTATTTCGAGTCACTCCCAATGTTCGTTGATATTCCGAAGCGGCCACCGCATCGCTGTTACGTCACGGTCTCTTGCAAACGCGTCGTGGTTTGGATCCCCTGCTGTAACGCAGCCCGAAGGAGTGGGTGGGTTACGAGTGACCCCCGATGTATTGGGACATTGGCCATGCTTTGAGCGATCTATCTGGACACCAGGGTCATTACCAGCCCGATCGATGCGAAGGCCTTGCTGGAGTTCCTGCGGGAGTCCGTTGATTGATACGAACAGGCCTTCTGGGCCATCGCCAAAGAGGAATAGCGGACTACTAAACCCGGGAAAGGCAGGAAACCGCCAGAGGTATTTCACGATGCCCAACTGCGGTGACGGGACGGCCTCCATCGTTTCCTTTGTCAAGGGAGTGGGTATGAGATTTTGTCGGGAGTTGGCGGGTGAGGCGCTGGCTGGCCTTATAGAAGCGTCCATGATCGTGGGGCAGGGTTGATTTGTATTTCAAGGAGGCAAGCTTGATGACGGTCGTTGCTGCCAAGAATCCGCTCCAGGTTGAGAAGGGATCGCCCCATCCGCTCGGGGCAACCCCTGATCAAGACGGTGTAAATTTCTCGCTGTTTTCGGAGAACGCGACCGGCGTCGAACTGCTGTTGTTCGAGCGACATGATGCGCCCGAACCGTTTCAGGTTATCCCGCTCGATCCCTTCGTGAACAAAACCTTCCATTTGTGGCATGTCTACGTCCGTGGATTAACACCGGGCACGCACTACGCCTACCGAGTAGACGGCCCTTACGATCCGGGGGCCGGGCATCGTTTCAATCGGAACAAGGTGCTGATCGATCCGTACGCCAGAGGCAACACGAACAGCCTCTGGAAGCGCGCAGATGCCTGCATCTCTGACGACAACCTCAAAACCTCTATGCGATCCGTCGTGATCGATACGTCGGAATATGACTGGGAAGGGGATCGGCCGCTGAACCGGCCCATGGAGGACGCGATCATCTATGAGATGCACGCAAGCGGCTTCACCAAGTCACCTACCTCCGGGGTCACGTATCCCGGCACCTTCTCAGGCATCATCGAGAAGATTCCCTACCTCAAGGAGTTGGGCGTCACCGCCGTCGAACTGCTGCCGGTGTTTGACTTTGATGAAACGGACATCCTCCGGGTAGTGGATGGCCAGCCTCTCCGGAACTTCTGGGGGTATAGCACCATGGGGTTTTTCGCGCCGCAATCCGCCTTTTGCGTCTCCCCGGAAGGCGGCTGTCATCTACGAGAGTTTCGCGATCTAGTGAAGGCGCTGCACAGGGCCGGCATCGAGGTGATTCTCGATGTCGTCTTCAATCACACCGATGAGGGCAATCACCAGGGACCCGTCTTCTCTTTTAAGGGGATCGATAACCGCGTCTATTATTTCCTGGTGCCGTGGGACAGACAGTTCTATCTTGATTACTCAGGCTGCGGCAATACCTTCAACTGCAATCATCCGATTGCGCAAAAGCTCATCGTGGAGTGTCTGCGGTATTGGGTTCGAGAGACGCACGTCGATGGATTTCGGTTTGACGAGGGCTCGATTCTGTCGCGGGGCGAGGATGGTGCTCCCCTTCCGCATCCCCCGGTCGTCTGGCAGATCGAGCTGGATGAGGAGCTGGCGGAGACGAAGGTGATCGCCGAGGCGTGGGATGCCGCTGGCCTGTATCAGATCGGCCATTTTCCCGGCGATCGCTGGGCGGAGTGGAACGGTCGGTATCGTGACGACATCCGTCGATTTGTCAAGGGGGAGCCCGGGCTTGTCGGCGCTGTGGCGTCCCGGCTGGCCGGGAGCGCGGACCTCTATCAGGCGCTCGGGGAACTGCCGATCAACAGCATCAACTTCATCACCTGTCATGATGGCTTTACCATGAACGACCTGGTCTCCTACAACACAAAGCACAATGAGGGAAACGGCGAGGGCAACCGGGACGGCATCAATGACAATCTGAGCTGGAACTATGGCGTAGAGGGCGACACGGCAGATCCCGCCGTTGACGCGCTCCGGGAGCGCCAGATCAAGAACTTCGCCACGATCCTGCTGCTGTCGCGAGGGGTGCCGATGATCTTATCCGGGGATGAGGTCCGCCGGACGCAGAAGGGGAACAATAACGCCTACTGCCAGGATAATGAGATCGGTTGGTTTGACTGGATGCTCGCGCAGAAGCATCGGGAGGGGATATTCCGGTTCTGGAAGCGGATGATCGAATTTCGGAAGAGCCATTCGACCCTTCACCGCCGATTCTTCTTCAGCGGAGCGGTCAATGAGCGGGGGCTACCGGATGTTTCTTGGCATGGCTGCAAGTTGAATCAGCCAGGCTGGTCCGATCCGGACGCTCGGGCGCTGGGCGTAACGCTGGGCGGATTCGATAACGAACCGGACATTCACGTCATGCTGAACATGTACTGGGAGCGCCTCGAATTTGAAATCCCACCGGTGCCTGGTCGGCAATGGTTTAAGACGATCGATACGGCTCTACCCTCGCCTCAGGACATCATAGACCCCGGAAACGAGATTGCGCTTGACGCGAATGTCTGTACTATTGAGGGCCGGAGCATTGTTGTGCTCGTCTCAGGCCCACTGGGTTCGATTGTCCGCTGACCGACAAATACCCCGTTCCCGGACGGGAACCGCTTTTCTGTGGTCCTCTCCAACGTTCTGAAGAGAGATTCATCCACCAACCCGCTCGGGAATTGACGCTCAAGTTCATCCTCTTTCCGAGGAACTACTATACCCCCAGAGAATGACCATTCAATGAAGATAAGTTCCTGAAACTGGTGGGCAAGTAGACGGAGTAAAACAGGATTGAAGGGGCGGGCGATTTCATGAGCAAGAAGCTCACCAGGCAACCAGGACGACGATCCTCCTCTTTTCGGTTGAGTGGGAGCGTCGGACGCTTCCCTCTTTTCGACCACAGGAGTGAGGGTTATTCATGTAGGTAACTCTACAGGCCATGATGGAAAAGACTTGAACACTTCCTTGCGGTACGCTATGGTATTTTTCATATGGTCCTATTGGTTCCCTATAGCCCGAAGCATTGTGGGAAGAGGCGGCGCTTTTACGGTCTCGTTACGGCGCTGGTTGTCCTTGCCCTGCCGGGGTTAAGTCTCGCGCGTGAGGGCAAATCGCCGGACGCCGAGCGTAAGCCGGCCGCGAATCTGGCGACGACGGCAGAGGCGCATTACGAACTCGGGGTCTCTTACCATGAGCGCATGTTTGCCGATCTCGACCAGGCGATTGCCGAGTACGAGCAGGCGATCAAGCTTCGGGGCGACTTTGCCGAGGCACACTACTATCTCGGGCTTTCGTACCATACGAAGGCCAAGTTAAGCGTTGACGATAAGCTTCTGTACCGCAAGGCGCTGAAAGAGTACAAGTCGTATCTGCAGTATCTGCCAAAGGGCCCATTGGCCGAAAAGGCCCGGCAGAACCTGAAGGCAGTGGAGTTGAGACTTCGATAGGCGTTCGGTGTGAGGATTGTCAGTAATGGGTAGCCGTAGCCGGGTCGATAGGCGCGTTGTCTTGCTCTTAGTCGTGGGATCGTTGCTTGGATTCGTTTCCCCTCCACGCGCCTCCGGTTTCACCATCATCTCTGAAGCTGAGGAGAACGAGATCGGGAAGAAGGCCGATCAGGAGATTCTTGAGCATTTTGGTCGTTACCGCGATCAGCAACTGCAAGCGTATGTGGAGTCGGTCGGCCAGCGGTTGCTTGACGGGATTGGTCCAACCAGTTTCCATTACAGTTTCAAGATCATCGATACAGCGGAAGTGAACGCGATGGCCTTGCCCGGCGGCTACATCTACATCACCAGAGGAATGCTGGCGATGCTGAATAACGAGGCGCAACTCGCGGGGGTCCTCGGCCACGAGATCGGCCACGCCACCTCTCGTCATGCGGCGAAACAGCTTACCAAAGCATTAGGCGCGCAGATCCTGTCGCTGGGTCTCATGGCCGTCAGCCCTGGCGGCCGTGAGAACACAGGGGAGTGGGCGAGGGTGTCGGGAGCCATCTTCGAACATATCCTCTTGGGGTATGGCCGAGAGGCGGAGCTGGAGGCCGACGAGCTCGGACTCCGCACAGCCTACCGCGCCGGTTACGATCCTGCGGAAATGGTGACGTTCCTCAATGCGATGAAGATGAAGGAACGACTGGAGGCGCTGGGGTATCACGGCTTTCAAGGGACTCATCCGGAGACCATCGATCGCGTCGTGAAGGCTGAGACCATGGCCTCCATTCTCATCGGGCAGGGTAGCGGCAGTCTCGAGGTGAAGGCGAACGAGTATAAAGCGCATCTCGACGGTCTGGTCTACGGGGCAAAGCAGGATCATCGACGCGTGAAGATCTATGTCGCCAAAGAGGGAGATACCCCCACAACCGTGGCCAGGGATGTGCTGGGCGATCAGCAACTGGCGTGGGAGGTGGCGAATCTGAATGGGATCAAGGAAGCGACGACCTTCCATCAGGGGGACCAGGTGAAAACGCTGTCGCCTGTGTCTACGGGATCACGTGGAGAGCGGCAGTTGGAACTCTCCCCGAACTGAACGTGTTGCTGAGAAGGCTGGCGATACAACAAGCAGAAAAGACAGTCGAGGAGACTGATTGGCCCTCTGGGGAAAGAGACCAGGGGGTTTTTCATTTTCGGACGCGCCGACAACATCCATTCAACCCCCTGCCCGAGTTGAAAGAGGCGAAGGTTGTCAGGTTCGTGGCGGAGGGATCGACCATATGAGGGCGAATGAAGGGGCAAGAGATGGCGACGCCATTCGTCGGATGTTTGGCGGCATCGCGCCTCGATACGATCTCCTCAATCGTCTTCTCAGTCTCGCGCGGGACCGCTATTGGCGCCGGGAGGCCGTGGCTCACGCGCAGCTCCCTTCGGGCGGGATGGCGCTGGATGTCTGCACCGGGACTGCCGACATGGCCCTCGAGTTGGCCAGACAGTTTCCTTCAGCCAGGGCGATTATCGGGGTGGACTTTTGTCTGCCGATGATTCGTATCGCGGCGGAGAAGGTAGCCCGCAAGGGCCTGACCGATCGTGTCCGGGTGCAGGTCGGCTCTGCTGAGGCTCTGCCGTTCGGCGTTGATACCTTTGATGCCGTTACCATTGCCTTCGGCATCCGCAACGTTGTAGATCGCAAGTGCGGGCTGACGGAACTGTGCAGGGTGCTGCGTCCTGGGGGCGTGGGGATCATTCTGGAGTTTGCCATGCCCCGGGGGCCACTCTTTGGGTGGCTGTATCGTGTCTATTTTCATTGGGGGCTCCCGTGGTTGGGCGGTCTGATTTCAGGGGACGCTCAGGCGTACAGATACCTTCCAGCCTCTGTATCGGTCTTCCCAGCCCCACAGGAGCTGTCCAGGATGATGGAAGAGGTGGGCTTCTGCGATGTACACTTCCGCACGCTGACCGGTGGGATTGTCACCCTTCATGTGGGAAAGAAATCGGCATGAATCCGCTGGGGCCGGCCGTTCGTAAGACAGTCGTGTATCTTGAGCTGGTGAAGTTTTCTCATACGGTCTTCGCGCTTCCGTTCGCCCTCATGGGTGCGGTCCTGGCAGCTCGAGGAATCCCGGCGCTGCCGACACTCTTCTGGATTATGCTGGCTATGGTCGGCGCCAGGAGCGGAGCCATGGCGATGAACCGCCTGGCCGATCAGGAGTTTGATGCGCAAAATCCCCGTACGCAGGAGCGAGCCCTGCCGAAGGGTCTGGTCCGGCGCGGGGAGGTAATTCTGCTCACGCTTGGATCGTTTGCACTGTTCCTGTTTGCCGCCGCCCGACTGAATCCTCTTTGCCTACAGTTGGCTCCCTTGGCCATGGCGGTTCTGATCCTGTACTCCTACGCCAAGCGTTTTACCTTTCTGTCCCATCTGATCCTGGGGCTGGCACTCGCTATAGCGCCTCTCGGCGCATGGATCGCAGTGACCGGAGAAATGGCGACGGCACCAGTCGTGCTCGGCCTCGCCGTCCTCTTCTGGGTAGCCGGGTTCGATATCCTGTACGCCATGGCCGATATTGACTTTGACCTGGTCACCGGCCTCCATTCGATTCCGGCTCGGTTTGGAGTACCAGCCGGGATGGCCATTTCTCGAGCCCTTCACGCGGTCACCCTGCTGCTTCTGTTGCTGCTGGTTTTCCTCTTGGATCTGCGCTCTTTCTACTTAACCGGCGTCCTCCTGGCTACTGGTCTCCTGGTGTATGAGCATCTTCTCCTTATCCGTCATGGCCTGAAGCGACTCGACGCCGCCTTTTTCACGACTAACGGTCTGCTCAGCATCTCTCTATTCGGCTTCACCCTCCTCGATGTGCTTCTGTTGTAGCGAGATTGGAGAGACAAAAGGTGAACCTGTGGCCGGTTGCAGAAGATCAGACGTTGCGGTTACAAGCTTAACGGGATGGGATGAGCAGGCTTGAAGAGCTGAAACCCAACGCCGCTGTGCGAGGCATCCTGCCGGATGCTCTCGCGACGGTTGTGAGCGTTCAGTGGTTCGGTTCAGAAGCCCTGGAGCTGACCTACAAGACGCCGTCCGGCAAGGTGGCGAACGAACTTCTGTATCGGCACGATGAACCCAGGCTGGAGGTTGTCGAACAGGGCCGCCCGTGGAGTTTCGACGGGGAAGGCGACCTCTTTCGACTGGTTTCCGAGGCGCACCGTATCCGGCTCGCTCACCTTTTCGATCCCGTCCTGGCCGTGCATACGTCCGTTCTGGAACCCCTGCCGCACCAGATCACCGCGGTCTATGACGTGATGCTGCCCCGCCAGCCGTTGCGCTTCCTGCTTGCCGACGATCCCGGCGCCGGCAAGACGATCATGGCCGGTTTGCTGATGAAGGAACTCATTGCCCGCGGCGACCTGCACCGCTGCCTCGTCGTGTGTCCCGGCAGTCTTGCCGAACAGTGGCAAGATGAACTCTACAGGCGCTTCCATCTGCCGTTCGAAATCCTCACGAACGACAAACTGGAAGCCGCGCGAACAGGCAACTGGTTCCTGGAAACGAACCTGGTCATTGCGCGCCTGGACAAACTCTCTCGCAACGAGGATGTGCAGGACAAGCTCAGGGTCCCCGATTGCCGGTGGGATCTGATTGTCTGCGACGAAGCGCATAAGATGTCCGCCAGCCTGTTCGGCGGCGAGGTCAAATACACGAAGCGCTACAAACTCGGACAACTCCTCTCCACGCTCACTCGGCATTTCCTGTTGATGACGGCGACACCGCACAACGGGAAGGAAGAAGACTTCCAACTGTTCATGGCCTTGCTCGACGGCGACCGGTTCGAGGGACGTTTCCGGGACGGCGTCCACGTGTCGGATGTGTCCGACCTCATGCGCCGCATGGTCAAGGAAGGACTGTTGAAGTTCGACGCGACGCCGCTGTTTCCCGAGCGTATCGCGTACACCGTTCCCTACAAGCTCTCCGACGCCGAGGCGCGGCTCTACAAGGAAGTCACCGACTACGTGCGCGAGGAGTTCAACCGGGCCGAGGCGTTGCAAAACGACAAGCGCGCCGGCACGGTCGGTTTTGCCCTCACGATCCTCCAACGCCGCCTTGCTTCGTCACCAGAGGCCATTTGCCAATCCCTCCGCCGCCGGCGTGAGCGGTTGGAAAGTAAACTACGGGAAATGGAACTGCTCCAACGGGGCAACGAGGATGCAGCGCCCATTGCCGTCGGAGCCCCGGAACTCGATGCTGAGGACGTTGAGGATCTGGAAGACGCCCCTGATAACGAAGTCGAGACCGCCGAGGAAGAGATCCTTGACCAGGCGACCGCCGCCCGCACGATTACGGAACTGAAGGCGGAGATCAGTACACTGAAACGGCTTGAGGGGCTGGCCCTCGCTCTCCGCCGCAGCGGCGAAGACCGGAAATGGTGCGAACTGTCGAAACTGCTGGGCACAGTCTTCGCGACCGGCCCGGCGACCGGCCGAGTTGCGGAAGCGCCGGTCCCCTACGGCTCCGGCCCGATTCCTCCGCCAACCCCATCCCCGCACCAGAAGCTTGTCCTGTTCACGGAGCACCGCGACACACTCACATACCTGGAGGACCGCGTCTCGACATTGCTTGGACGCCGCGAAGCGATTGTGACGATTCACGGCGCGATGGGCCGTGAGGACCGAATGAAGGCCCAGGAAATGTTCAAGCACGATCCCGACGTGCAGGTTCTCCTTGCCACGGACGCCGCGGGCGAGGGGATCAATCTCCAACGGGCTCACCTGATGGTCAACTACGACCTGCCTTGGAATCCGAACCGGATCGAGCAACGGTTCGGCCGCATTCATCGTATCGGGCAAACCGAAGTCTGCCACCTCTGGAATCTCGTGGCTGAGGAGACCCGCGAAGGCGATGTCTATCGTACCTTGCTGGACAAACTGGAACAGGCTCGCCAGGCGCTCGGCGGCCAGGTCTTCGACGTGCTGGGCAAACTCCAGTTCGAAGGCAAACCCTTGCGCGACCTGCTGATCGAGGCCATCCGTTACGGCGAACGGCCCGAAGTCCGCGCGCGCTTGACGCAGGTCGTAGCCAATGCCTTCGACAAGGCCCAGTTGCAGGACCTGCTGGAAGAACGGGCGCTCGCGCATGACAGCATGGACGCGTCGCGCGTCTTCCGCGTACGCGAGGAAATGGAACGGGCCGAGGCCCGTCGGCTACAGCCGCACTACATTGAGTCCTTCTTCCTCGAAGCCTTTCGGCGGCTTGGCGGGTCCGTCAAACAACGCGAATCCCGCCGCTACGAGATCACCCACGTTCCCGCGCCTGTGCGCAATCGGGATCGGCTGATCGGTGTCGGCGAGCCCGTCCTGCCGCGCTACGAGCGGATTGCTTTTGAGAAGAACCTTGTCGCTCCGCAGGGCCAGCCGCTCGCCGCCTTTCTCTGTCCGGGTCACCCCCTATTGGACGCCACGATTGACCTCATCCTGGAGCGTCACCGCGACCTGCTGCGCCGGGGCGCAGTCCTGGTGGACGAACGGGACATCGGCGCGAGACCTCGCGTGTTGTTCTACCTGGAGCACGCCATTGCCGACGCCGGCCTCACGCGCGCCGGTGACCGGCGTATCGCGTCCAAGCGCATGCTCTACGTCGAACTCGATGCCGACGGCAACACGCGCCACATGCACTACGCGCCCTACCTGGACTACCGGCCCATGACCGAAGACGAACCGGGTGTGGATACCATCCTTGCCCGTCCCGAGTGCGCGTGGATCAACTTCGAACTGGAGCAGAAGGCCCAAGGATACGCCGTTGCCCAGGTTGTTCCGGAGCACCTGGCGGAAGTCCGGTCCCGCCGCCTTGACCTGATAGCCAAGACTGAAGCCGCCGTTCAGGACCGGCTTACGAAGGAAATCAGCTATTGGGATCACCGTGCCGAGCAACTCAAACTTCAGGAGCAGGCCGGCAGGACCAATGCCCGCCTGAACTCCGACGAGGCCCGCAAGCGGGCCGATGCCTTACAGGGGAGGCTTCAGAAGCGTTTCGAGGAACTGAAACTCGAAAAGCAGATTGCGCCCCTTCCGCCGGTCGTCATGGGCGGGCTTCTCGTTGTTCCCGCCGGCTTGCTCGCCGCCATGACAGGAACGTCGAAGGCCGCCGTCCCGACCCATGTTGAAGATACGCAGGTCTCCGCTGCCAAGGCCCGCGCCATCGTCATGCAAACCGAACGCGATCTTGGCTTTGTCCCGACCGACCGCGAGACCGAGAAGCTTGGCTACGACATCGAGAGCCGCATACCCGGTACCGGCAAACTGCGCTTCCTCGAAGTCAAGGGTCGGGTCTCCGGCGCGCCGACCATCACCGTCACGAAGAACGAGATTCTGTATTCACTGAACAAGCCCGACGATTTCATTCTTGCCATCGTCGAGTTTGACGGATTGTCTGTCGCACCGGGCACGGGGCAGGCAGGCGACACGCACCGCGTTCACTACGTCCGCCGCCCCTTCCACCGCGAACCGGATTTCGGCGTCACCAGCGTCAACTATGACTTCGCCGAGCTGCTGGCGCGGGCGGAGGGGCCGCGATGACTTCTCGGCGTGCGGAGGCCATCAACGAGGCACCGCGTAAGCGCTCGTGCCGGAAGCCAGCCGCTCCTGCGACAGAATTGTCCTTCCAGACAGGACCGATGTAGCGTAGAGTGTCCTTATGACAATGACAATATCCCACGACCTCTTGCGCCTGAAGCTCGCCGAATCGCTGGCGGCAGACCCGCCCGTCCTGACGCGGCGCGACGTGGTTCTGCCCGGCATCCCCGGCAAGGCGTTTGCGGTGATCGGCGTGCGCCGGGGTGGCAAGACCTCATTCCTGGCTCAGTGCCGGGCCGACCGCCTCGCCGCCGGCCGTCCCCGCGAGGCGCAGCTCCTCGTCTCGTTGGAGGACGAACGGCTGACCGGCCTTTCGGTTGCCGACCTCGGCTGGCTGCTCGACGAGCACGCGCGCCAGTTCCCGGGGCTGCGCGAAGCGGGTGGGATGACGCTCTACCTGGACGAGGTGCAGACGGTCACGGGCTGGGAGGGACTCGTCCGCCGCCAGATGGACCGGGGTGGCATCGAGATATTCGTCTCGGGCTCCTCGGCCAAGCTCCTTTCCCGGGAAGTGGCGACGAGCCTGCGGGGCCGGGCGATGGAGGTGCTCGTCCACCCGTTCAGCTTCCGCGAGGCGCTGCGTCATGCCGGGGCCGAGCCGCAAAAGCCCGTCCTGCGCCTGCGCCAGGCCGACCGCGCGGCGCTGGATCAGCAGCTTCGACGCTACCTCGCCGAGGGAGGCTTTCCAGAAGCGCAGGGGGCCACGTCCCGCGATCGCGCGGCCCTGCTGGGTGGGTACGTGGACGTGGTGGTGCTGCGCGACGTGATCGAGCGTTACGCGGTTAGCAATCCGCTGGCGCTGCGCTGGATCGAGCGGCAGCTCCTGGCCAACCCCGGCGGGTCGTTCTCGGTCAAGAAGCACTACGACACCCTGCGCTCGCAGGGTGTGTCGGTGGGTAAGGATACCTTGCACGACTACCTGGCCCACCTAGAGGATGCGTTCCTCGTGCGCACGGTGGCGATGCACAGCGCCTCGGAGCGCCAGCGAATGGTGAACCCGCGCAAGGCCTATCCCGTGGACTCTGGGCTGATCGCGCTCTTCGAGCGCAGCGGCCGGACGCACCACGGCCGGGCACTGGAAACCGCGATCCTGATCGAGCTGGAGCGCCGCGGTTTCGAGGTCGCTTACGTGCGCTCGCCCGAGGGCTATGAGGTGGACTTCCTCGCGCATCGCGCCGGGGACCCGCCGCTCTTGATCCAGGCGTGTCTGGAGAGCGAAGGCGACGAGACCTGGGAGCGCGAGCTGCGGGCGCTGGCCGCGGCGGCGGCGCATCACGACGCCCGTCCCTTCCTTGTGACGCTCGACACGGTCCCGCCGAGCCGGCCCATGCCCGATGGGCTCACTTGGGCGCCCGCCGCCCGCTGGCTCCTGGAGGAGATGTGATGGCTCGCAAAAAACTCATCGAGGTGGCGTTGCCGCTGGAGGCGATCAATCGCGAACCCGACTTTGGCGTCACCAGCGTGAACTACAACTTTGCGGAACTACTGGCCCGCGGGGAAGCGCCGCGATGACGGTATAGAAACAAGGCCAGAAAGATACCCACTATCACGAATTTGAGCGCAACTTGCGTATTTCGCCGCCTAATGCTAATTGGTATTAAATTAGTCTTGACTATTTGCAGATTATACGCAAATATTGATATGAGATTAATAATAGGTGGAAACTACTGCCATGTTTATTGAATTCAGTGCCTCCAATTTTCGCTCTATTCGGTCGCGACAGACCCTCAGCATGGTTGCCGGCCCGGATGCAAAGCATCTCCAACAGAATGTCATTTCCGGTAAGGGCGATGAGCCGCGCTTGCTCCGCTCGGCGGTCATCTACGGGCCAAACGCGGCGGGCAAGAGCAATCTCCTGCGCGCCTTGGAAACTCTGAGGGCACTGGTTCAGAGTTCGGCCACCGGGACTCAGGAAGGCCAGCGCCTGCCGGTCACGCCGTATCTGTTCTCAAAGACGTCTGCCGAGCAACCGTCGGAGTTCGAGATTATTTTCATCGCCGACGACGGTGTTCGATATCACTATTGCTGTGTGGTGAGCGCCGCGCGCGTTCATAAGGAATGGCTCGTTGCCTATCCACGCGGCCGCTCTCAGCGGTGGTATGAGCGTGAGTTTGTTCCCAAGACCAATACCTACGATTGGTGGTTCGGTCCGAATTTCAGGGCGGAGCGTGCGGAGCGTAAAGTCTGGCAGGACTTCACGCGCGCCAATGCGCTTTTCATCTCGACCGCAATCCAGCTCAACAACGAGCAGCTTAAACCAGTATTCGCTTGGTTGACGCAGAAGCTTATTGTACTGATACCCGGCACCGGCATAGACCTGAACCCATTCCTGAGCCTCAATCTCCTGCGCGAGGACAGCGGAAAAGAACAAATCATGCGATTCATGCGTGCGGCGGATATCGGCATCGATCGGCTGGAACTGCTGGAAGAGGAACTGCCCCCATCAGGCCCCACCGGCATTCTGTCTCCCGGTGAAATACGGGTTCACTTTGAAGTCAGCGTCCCACCCGGCGCTCCGCCGCCAGTGCAGAAACGTTTTCGTGTCCTCGCATGGCATAAGCGAACTGATTCAAGCGAGGAAGTGCCGCTCGATATCAATGATGAGTCCGATGGTACCAAAAAATTATTCGAGTTCACGGGCGGGTGGTTACGTGCATTGGAATGGGGGGCTACCCTGTTCGTCGATGAGTTGGACCGTAGTCTGCATCCGCATATGACGCGGTTCCTCGTTGGGCTCTTCCACAGCCGCAGCAACGATAAAAACTCGCAGCTGATTTTTACCACTCACGACACGACTCTCCTGGACACCGACCTGCTCCGGCGCGACCAGATATGGTTCGTTGAAAAGGACGAGCAGCGTTCGTCCCGTTTCTACTCATTGCTCGAATATTCCCCGAGGAAGGATGAAGCATTGGAACGCGGTTATCTCAAGGGGCGTTATGGCGCCATTCCGTTCATCGGCAACCTCGGGGTCTGATGAATGGTCCGGATTTCGAAGCTGCGAAGCCATGGATCGTTCCAGCGCCGGGCTGGGAAAAAATCTCCCCGATCCATCACTCTCATCGTGTGCGAGGGCGAGACCGAGCAAGAATATCTCAGCGCAGCGCGAATCCATTATGGGCTGACGACGGCAGAGATCATCCTTGCCGAGAACACGAAAGGCTCCGCGCCCATCAGTGTGGTCGAATGTGCGAAGGAAAAAAGTGGAGAACCGGGTAGCTATGACAAGATTTATTGTGTCTTCGACCGCAATAGTCACTCAAGTTTTGATGAGGCGCGCCAGAAAATCAGGACTATGGCCAATCGAAAAAAGAAACCACTGCCCATCGAAGAAGCTATTTCCATCCCGTGTTTCGAGGTATGGGTGCTGCTGCATTTTGAAAGGACTGATGCCCCATTCGACTGTTGTGCGAATGTGATAGACCGTGTGCGCAACCACATGCCGGGCTACGAAAAGGCCGATAACGTAATCGCTAGGCAGCTCATTGCGCACATAGACACTGCCATCGAAAATGCCGCATGGCTTGAAGCCCGTGCCGGGAACAACGATTACAACCCCTACACCTCCGTCCAACAAATTCTACGACATTTCCAGGTAGTGGCTGGACAAGAAACCCCATGACCAAGAAGAAGCTCATCGAGGTCGCGTTGCCGCTGGAGGCGATCAACAAGGCCTCGGCGCGGGAGAAATCCATCCGGCATGGGCACCCCTCCACCTTGCACCTGTGGTGGGCGAGGCGGCCGTTGGCGGCGGCGCGGGCGGTGATCTTCGCGCAGATGGTGGATGACCCGTCGAGCTGCCCGGATCTGTTTCCGACCGAGAAGAAGCAGGAAAAGGAGCGGCAGCGGCTGTTCCGCATCATCGAGAACCTCGTGCTGTGGGAGAACACCACCAACGAGAAGGTGCTCCAGCAGGCGCGGGACGAGATCTGGCAGAGCTGGCGGCGGGCGTGCGCCGAGAACGCGGACCATCCGCGGGCGAAGGAGCTGTTCGACCGGCACAAGCTGCCCGCCTTCCACGACCCGTTCGCCGGCGGCGGCGCGCTGCCGCTCGAGGCACAGCGGCTGGGACTCGAGGCGTACGCGAGTGATCTGAACCCGGTCGCCGTGCTGATCAACAAGGCCATGATCGAGATTCCCCCCAAGTTCGCCGGGATGCCACCGATGAATCCCGAATCACGTCGTGAGAAGTCGCTGCTCGCCCGCGAGTGGAAGGGCGCCCAGGGCCTCGCCGAGGACGTGCGCTACTACGGCAAGTGGAT
>JAGWQH010000096.1 GCA_028870115.1 Candidatus Methylomirabilota bacterium | reverse complement strand
GGGCGAGCCGCTCGTCCGCAGAGACCTTGCGGCTCTGGTGGAGATGATGGCGCGCAACCCGCGGATCGAGGATCTTGCCATCACCACAAACGGAGTTCTTTTGGCGGAGGCCGCGCAGGCGCTGTATGACGCCGGCCTGCATCGCGTGACGGTTAGTCTGGATACCCTGCGCCCTCATCGTTTCAGAGTCCTGACACGAAGAGACTCCCACGACAAGGTGCTGAATGGGATCAAGACGGCTCAACAGGTCGGCTTCAAGGGATTGAAGATTGATAGCGTGGTCATGCGGGGATTCAACGAGGACGAACTCGTTGATCTGCTGGAGTTCGGCAAGCAGATCGACGCCGAGGTCCGCTTCATCGAGTACATGGACGTAGGCGGCGCGACCCTGTGGTCGATGGATAAGGTCTTTTCCAGGGCGGACATCCTCGAGGCGCTCACGCGACAGTACGGCCGTATTGAGCCGGTCGTTGAGACGGGCTGGGCGCCTGCCGATCGATTTGTCCTGCCGGATGGCACAGTCTTCGGCATCGTTGCGTCCACAACCACGCCGTTCTGCCGTACCTGCGACAGGAGCCGGCTCACTGCCGATGGGATATGGTACTTGTGCCTGTACGCCCATCGCGGGATCGACTTGCGGACACCGCTACGGGCCGGGGCCTCAAAAGCAGAGTTGATGTCCATGATCGTCTCCGGATGGACCGGGCGACGCGATCGCGGCGCCGAAGAGCGGAAAGAACTTCGGGCGAGAGACGTGTTGGTCTTGGTCGAGGGCCTCAGAGCAGACCCTCGCCTTGAAATGCATACCAGGGGCGGGTAACGGGGCACAGAGACCTGCCGTCCTGTCACGGCAATCCTACGCAAAACAAGCCCAGCACGTAGACGTCCTTCCGCTACCTCAACCGCTCTAGCGCGCATTGCGTTTGAGGCGCAATCGGCATATACTGAACCAGAATGCTGTGGGGCGATCGAGAGACAGGCCGACGGGGGTGGCACTTACTTGATTATATGACGAAGGGCTGGCTGCTAGGTCTCCTGGCGATTGTCGCGTGGGTTACCATCGCATCTGCGGCGCCGAAGCGAGAGTTGTTGGTTTCAGCCGCGATCAGCCTGAAGGAGCCGCTGCAAGAAATTGGCGCCCTGTTTGAACAACGTCATCCAGACGTGAAGGTCGTCTTCAATTGGGGCGCGTCCGGTGCGTTGCAGCAGCAGATCGAGCGTGGTGCGCCAGTCGATGTCTATGTCTCCGCCGCGTCGAAGCAGATGGACGAACTCGAGGCCAAGGGCCTTCTCCTCAGTGAAACCCGGCGTACGCTTACTGCCAACCTGGTAGTCCTGATCAGATCTTCTGCTCTTCGGTCCGGCCTCACCTCCTTCAAGGATTTGACTAAACCAGAGGTCAAACTGATCGCCATCGGCAATCCAGGGACCGTTCCCGCTGGCGAGTACGCGCAGAGGGTTCTGATGAGTCTTGGGCTGTGGGATTCGCTGCAGCGGAAGCTGATTTTCACCGGGAATGTCCGTCAGGTCCTGGCCTACGTTGTGCGAGGCGAGGTCGAGGCCGCCTTGGTCTATGCCACCGACGCGCAGAGCGCCGGTGAGGCGGTCCAGGTGGTTGCCGCGGCACCCAAAGAGAGTTATCCGTCAGTCCTGTATCCGATCGCTGTGATCAAGATCTCGAAGCAAAGCCAAGAGGCCAGGGCTTTTGTTGATCTGACGTTGAGCGAGGCGGGACAGCGGATTCTGAGGGCCCATGGGTTCCTACCGCCGCCAAAGACCTTGGCCCGCTGAAGCGGACAGTCAAGACGCGAGACCGGATCTCATCATACGAGGACAGCCATGACGCACATCCCACTGGCCCCCCTGCTGCTGTCGTTGAAGATCGCCAGCTTGGCGACGATGGCCACACTGCTCCTGGGCACCCCGATCGCCTGGCTGCTGGCGCGAGGCCGATTTCCAGGTAAGGCAGTGCTGGAATCGATTGTGGTGGTCCCGCTGATTCTACCGCCTACCGTGACCGGCTACTATCTGCTGCTGCTGATCGGTCGACGCGGGCCCCTGGGACGTGTGCTGGAGGAGGGCCTGAACATCGGCCTCATTTTTACGTGGAAGGCGGCCGTCCTCGCCTCGACCATCGCGGCGCTACCGCTGTTCATTAAGGCGACCCAGGGGGCGTTCGAAGGGATCGACCGTCGGATCGAAGATGCGGGCCGGACGTTTAAACCCGTCCTGATTGTATTGTGTACGATCACCCTGCCGCTGGCGTGGCGGGGCATCCTGGCCGGATCGATTCTGGCCTTTGCCAGGGCCATGGGAGAGTTCGGGATGACGCTGATGATCGCCGGAAGCATCCCGGGGCGGACCCAGACGCTCGCCCTCGCGATTTACGACGCGGTCCAGGCCAATCAGTCACAGGAGGCGAATGCCATGTCAATTCTGGCGACGGCTGCCGTGTTGCTGATCCTCGTACTGGTCGGGCGAGTGACGACGCTCAAATACTGATGCTTGAGCTCGCGCTTGACAGACGATTTAAGGGATTTCACCTGCAGACGCATCTGCAGATCGGCGATGAGATCGCCGCCTTATATGGCCCGTCCGGCTCAGGCAAGAGTCTGACGCTTCTGGCGATCGCCGGCCTGATCAGACCGACTGCCGGGACGATTTGCATCAACGGTCGGACCGTCTTTGACGCCAACGCCGGCATCGATCTGGCGCCGCACCTGCGACACGTGGGTCTCGTCTTCCAGGAGTATGCCCTCTTCCCGCACAAGACCGTGTCAGGGAATCTCTCCTTTGGGCTGCCCCGAGGGACCCCTAAAGATCAGGCGACCGACCGGGTAAGCGAGATACTCCACCTCCTGCGGTTGGAGTCATTCGCGCAGCATTATCCGTATCAGCTCTCAGGCGGACAGCGGCAGCGCGTGGCTTTGGGACGCGCCTTGATTGGTCATCCTGAGATCCTGCTGTTGGATGAGCCGTTCTCCGCCCTTGATCCGGCTGTCCGGGAGATGCTTCGGCAGGAGTTGCTTCAGATGCTGGCTGACTTCAAGGGTACGATTTTGCTAGTGACTCACGATCTGCAGGAGGCGTACCTGATGGCTTCCACTATCGCCATTATCGACGGCGGCAAGGTACTCCAGATGGGAAGTCGAGAAAAGGTTCTCCATCAACCGCGGACCCGGCGCGTGGCCGAACATACCGGCGCGAAGAACATCTTGCGGGGCGTTGCCTGTCGCGGCCAGGGCGACAGATGGGACATCATCTGGCGGGGGCACCATCTCCAAGTGGATGGCTCTGGGCCGACGATGCCGGGGGAGGTCGAATTCTGTATCCGACCGGAGGATGTCAGGCTGGTGTGGCCGGACAGGGCGGAGCAGCGGGTCAACCTCCTGCGCGGCCGGATCGTTCACGAGCTAGGGCGTGGGCTTGACTACCTGCTTTTTGTCAGTCTCGTCGATGGGAGCGATCGCGGGAAGTATGACCTGGAAGTCCAGGTCCGAAGCCGCCTGCACCACTTGATGGGGCTGCATGCGGGAAAAGAAGTCTGGCTGTCGTTGCCCCCGGATCGTCTCCACCTGTTGGCGCCTGACGAGTGATGATCGACAGTAGCTGCGTGGAGGAGCGAACATGGAGCTGATCTGGCAAGGCACCAAGCAGGCTGTCCTGCTCCTCATTTACGGCGACCCGGAGGTGCGGCGGATTATGCTGCTGTCGCTGCAGGTCTCGGGAACCGCGACCCTGCTCAGCCTGCTGATCGGCATTCCGCTGGGCACCATCTTGGCCTTGAGCCGCTTTCCCGGGCGAGGCCTCGCCATCAGTCTGGTCAACACCGGAATGGGCGTGCCGCCGGTCGTCGTGGGCTTATTCGTGAGTATCTTCCTCTGGCGGAGTGGCCCACTGGGCTTTTTGGAGTTACTCTATACGCCAATTGCCATTATTCTCGCCCAACTCGTGATCGCCGGCCCGGTCGTCACCGGCCTCACCGTCGCCGCCGTGCAGCAGTTGAACCCGCGCCTGCGCCTGCAGCTTATGGGGCTGGGCGCCTCGAGGCTTCAGGTCGTGTATCTCCTCCTCAAAGAGGCGCGCCTGCCGCTCTTGGCGGCGCTGATGGCCGGCTTCGGTGCGGTCATCTCCGAAATCGGCGCTTCTATGATGGTGGGCGGCAATATCTACCGGCAGACGCGGGTGCTCACCACCGCTACGGTCCTGGAAACCAGCCGGGGGAATTTCGATATGGCGATCGCACTGTCGCTTCTGCTGATGCTCCTGACCTTTGGCGTGAATGTGACCCTCACCTGGATCCAGCAACGAGGGCGGACACCGTGAGCGGGCCGATACTCCGCCTCGAGCGGGTCACAGTGACCTACGACGGCATGCTGGTCCTTGACGCGCCGGCATTTGAGGTCCAGGAGGGACAGACTCTGGCCGTCATCGGTCCAAACGGGGCCGGCAAATCAACACTGCTTCGACTCCTCGGATTTTTGGAGCACCCCACTGAAGGGCGCGTCCTCTTCAGGGGTCAGCCGGTCCAGTCGTACGGCAATCTGCTGGTGGTCCGCCGCCGTATGGCCAGCGTCTTTCAGGAGTCATTGCTGACTGATGGAACTGTGGAGGCAAACGTAGCGCTCGGACTCAGACTCCGGCGTGTCGATTCGATCGAGGTGAGCAGGCGCGTGCAGGAGAGCATGGCCACCCTTGGCATCGGACATCTGGCCACACGGCGCACCCGGACCCTTTCAGGTGGAGAGGCGCAAAGGGTAAGTCTGGCGCGGGCCCTGGTCCTCGACCCGGAGGTCTTCCTGCTGGATGAGCCGTTCGCGGCCCTGGACCCTCCGGCCCGCGAGGGGCTGCTGGTTGACCTTAAGGCGATTCTCGACAAGCGACGGATCACCACGATCTTCGTGACGCACGATCGGAATGAGGCGTTGGCACTGAGCACTCAGGTCGCCGTCATGATAGGTGGTCGGGTGCTGCAGGTGGACACGCCGGAGCGGGTCTTTGCCGAGCCGATCAACGAGGAGGTAGCCCGTTTCGTCGGCATTGAAACGATTCTGAGGGGCCATGTGCAGTCCGTGAGCCACGGGCTTACCACCGTTGAGGTCCAGGGGTGGGCCCTGGAAGTGGCCGCGCCATTGACACCGGGGGAGCGCGTGCTGGTCTGCCTCAGGCCGGAGGAAATCACGCTCTTCCCTTCCCGAGCAACCCTGACCACCTCCAGCGCGCGAAATCGGCTCTACGGTCGGGTGGTCCGCCATCTGCCGGCCGGCTCCACCTATCGGGTGACAATTGACTGCGGCGTCCTGATCGTGGCGACAGTCACCCGGCAGTCGTGGGAGCAACTCGGCCTGCAGGACGGAGCTGACGTGGTGGCCACATTCAAAGCCACCGCTCCCCATGTCATCCACTGTGCCTGATGGTTTTTGTCCTTGACTTTCGTTCGACGGTTGGGTAAGTTAAGGTCAAAATGGAATTTCCCTCACGACATATGCCTGCCTTTACGTACGAGCAGTCCAGCCTGTCAACGCTGAGAGGCGCTCGTCAGCGCGAGCCCTTGGGCGTTGAGTGCCATTCAGCGACGAGGTGTCGCCATCGCGGTCACAATCCACCCGAGAGGAGGTAAAAGATGGAGGAGACGGAAGCACAACTCTTTGCTCGTCTCAGGGAGGAGAATCCGGAGTTTCAGCGACTGGCCGAGAAGCACAGAGAATTCGATGTGAAGATCAACGAGTTGGACCGGATCTATTACCTGACGAGCGAGCAGGAGCGAAAACGGAAGGAGCTACAAAAGCTCAAACTGACAATCAAAGATCAGATGCACGTGATTATGCGTCAGCACCGGCGCAATCACATGCCGGCCACGTCCCAAAAATGAAGCGGCTGACTCACGTCGACCGGCATGGCCACGCCCGCATGGTCGATATCAGTGAGAAAGACGAGACCAGGCGGGAGGCCGTAGCCAGAGGTACAATCACCATGCAGCCCGAGACCCTTCGCATGATCGAGAAGGGAAGGGTCCCGAAGGGCGATGTCCTGGCGGCTGCCAGGCTCGCCGGGCTCATGGCGGCAAAAAGGGTGTCTGACCTTATTCCACTCTGTCATCCCCTCCTCCTCTCCAGTGCCGAAGTCGAATTCACGCCGGTCGAGAAAGCAGGGCGTCTGGACATCGAATCACGGATCAAGGTCACGGGACGAACCGGGGCAGAAATGGAAGCCCTTACGGCCGTAGCGATGGCAGCCCTGACCGTCTACGATATGTGCAAGGCGGTAGACAGGGAGATGGTGATCGGCGCAATCCGTCTGATCGGGAAGACAGGGGGGAAGAGCGGGGTGTATTGTCGGCCTGGCGAGAACGGAGCCGGCGTCTGATAGCCTCCCGACAAGGATTAAGACCTCCGGTACGCAGCTAGGCGCTCAGGATGTCTTCTGAATTCAGGGCAGCGTTTATTTATACCCCGCGGTTCCTGGAGTTCGACTATGGACCGGGGCATCCGCTTCGCAATGAGCGGCTTGGGCTCACCTACGATCTGATTAATGCGTGCGAGTTACTATCCTTTCCTTCAACCCGTTCTGTCGAACCTGAACCTGCCACTGACGATGAACTCCTGGTCTTTCTGAAGCCTGACTACCTGAAGGTTCTCAAGGCGGCCGACCTGCCTGGCGGGCAGACAGGTGCCGGTCACTCTCCCCTGGAAGCGGCCCGGTATGGCCTCGGCACTCCCGATAACCCGATCCTTCCAGGAATCTACCGATGGTCTGCGCTGGTGGCCGGCGCCTCGCTGCGTGCCATGCGCCTGGTGGAATCGGGCGAGGTGTGGACGGCGTTTAATATGTCCGGAGGTCTCCACCATGCCGGACCTGGAAGGGCATCCGGATTCTGTTACATCAATGATGCTGCGCTGATCATCGCTGACCTCTGTCGGCGCGGGCATCGAGTGGCCTACGTGGACATCGACGCGCACCACGGCGATGGCGTTCAGTGGGCATTTTACGATACGGATCAAGTCTTGACGCTGTCAATCCACGAGAGCGGCAGCACCCTGTTTCCTGGCACCGGGTTCGTGAACGAAGTCGGTGAGGGGAAGGGGAAGGGGTACTCAGTCAATGTCCCTCTCCCGCCCTCTACGGATGACGAGATCTTCCTCTGGTGTTTCAATGAAGTGATCCCGCCTCTTGTGGAGGCCTTTCAACCCGATATCTTGATTACTCAGCTTGGCATCGATGCACACCGGACCGATCCCCTCTCCCACATTGGAATCAGCCTTGGGGCATTCGTCAAGGCAGTCCGGCGTCTGAAAGATCTCTGCGACCGATGGGTGGCGCTCGGCGGAGGTGGATATGACCTCAGAAACGTCGCTCGCGCCTGGACGGCCGCCTGGGCTATCATGAACGATTGTGAGCCGCCGGCTTTGCTTCCAGAATTCTTCCTGGCCCGACACAAGGGGATCGAGTGGAACGGTACGGCATTCATAGATGCCCCTGCAATCATTGAGGGGACAGCCAAGGCGTGCGCCTGGAAGGAGGTCAGGGAGACAGTGGGATTTCTCAGACGGGTAGTGTTTCCACGGCACGGCATCTGACGTTGGATCTTACACGAGGGGAGGGCCTATGACGAGCTAAAGATCGAGGCTAGGCGGGAACGGTGTACTCAGGGAGCGTTGAGGTATAGGAACGGGGCAACAATGGGTTTCGGTTTGGCAGGAGGCAGCCAATGGCATTCCAGGATAAGTCACTGACGTGTGTTGATTGTGGACAGCAGTTTACCTTCACCGCGGGCGAGCAGGAGTTTTATGCACAGAAAGGATTCATGAATGAGCCGAAACGGTGCAAGGGCTGCAAGTCGGTACGCAAAGGGGTAGGCGGCCATGGAGGCCCCCGCCAGGAGTACGAGGTCGTCTGCTCGGCCTGTGGCCAGCAGACTTCCGTTCCCTTCAAGCCGATCCTCGACAAACCGGTCTTCTGCAAGCCCTGCTTCGTGGCCAAGCGATCGGCGATGACGTAAGATGTACAAATCTGAATAGCGCGTCATTATAAGCGTGCGTGAAGGGCCGGGCGAGTCTATGGTCGTCCGGCCCTTTGCTTTCCGGGATCCGTCATTGCGAGCGTAGGGAAGCGATCCAACCGTTCTTTCCTCACGTGCTCCATAGTCATGGATTGTCATTCCGGGCTTGACCGCGGATCGGGTTCGGGGCAGGTTCCAAAATCCAGAAGACGGATTCATGGGCACGTCCACAGAAGCTACTTTGACAAAATGCATCGTCGCTTTTCTATTCCACAGGGTGTCCGCGAAGCAACGCTTTGATCATCAACCCTACGACGACGATGTTGGCTGAAAGCGCTCCAAGGGAAAGCCACGCATCGCCGCGAAACAATTTGTATATCTCAAAAGGGATATAGATGCCCCCGCTTACTGCTGCGAACCACTCCGCCCAATGTCTTTCTCGCCATAGGCCATAAGCCTCTATTAAGCGTACCAACGCATACCCTGCAGCGAATGCTGCCAGTGTTCTTAATCGCGAATCCGTGGCCTTCGCGGCGAAGTCAAGGAAAATGCGCGGGTAACTGCTGGCCGGATTGAGGTGTAAGTGACCCACCAACCGTTCGGCGAACCGTTGGGCATCATGATGAATGAGAGACAATGCGCCAATTCCGGCCAGGAGGACGAGTGAGCCTTTCATGGCTTCAAGTAGCGCGACCGTGCGGATGGCGCCAGACGACCGGGTACTCAATAACGCCTCGTTGCAGTGCTGGCCGACCGTTGAGTGTATTGACCGATGCATCGCTACCCGACACATTTGGCGACTACAGCGATTCTGCTGTCTTGCCAGGAAGTTGTCAAGTCTGTGCGGTACCTTAATCGCGCCGCTTCGCGGGGGGCTGTACTTGGCGATCGATGGCATGGCCGAATGCCAGCTCCGCAACAGGCAGTTTATAGACAGTTTGCAAGTTCAGCCAGGATTGGGCATCGGTTCCGAAATGGCGCGCTAGGCGTAATATCATTGTTCGCTGGAGTCTCTCAATCCATCACCAACGCGCGTGACTAGAATTCATTAAATGGGCCCAAGCCTTCCACGCCGTAAAGCTTTTCGGCTTCCCAATTCACGGTCAGTTCAATTACAGCCAGACAATCGGCCGCGGTGTGCAGAAGTTTAAATTGCGCCGTCGGGCGCAGATACGTCGGGGCGGTGGCGACGAGTTTTTCCGAGAGGTTGCGGATAGACGCCACCAATTCGTTCGACGGCGTAGCGCCGGTGAAGGTGAGCCGCTTGGCTTCCATGGCTTGCTCGGCCAATTCTTTCAGCCGCTTTTCTTGCGCTTTCGTCGGCATCACCAGCGGCAACTGGCGCAAGTCGCCGATCTCCCATTTCTGCGTGTGCTTGATGAACTTCATTTTGATGAAACTCATCACATCTGAATTGAGCAACGCGAGAAAGGCCAACGGTTCAATCACGCTTGGTTGCGGCGTCAGCCGCATACTGTCGGCGTCGAAAACGCATGGTTCCTGGTAGCGGGCTTTCATGGCGACGTGATTGGCAACGGCTGTCCAAGTTATCCCGCTTGTGAAGAAATATTTGTGACCTTGCCAACGAGCTTCGGGCGCTCCTGAAAGCCAATCCACTGATGCCTTCGACCAATCAATGAAGAGCGGCTCGTTATCCACCCAGCGATTACCTTCGGGGTCGCCTTTGCGGAATGGAACAAACTGGCCATGTCCGCTCAGGCCGTTGTAAATCGCGGCAATGCGCGGCGCGTCGACGGGGTCGGTGTAATTTTCAGCCGAGCGCAAGCCAAGAGCCTTTCCCGCCTTACGCCGTGATTTCACCCATGACTGCAATTCCTGGCACAGCTCCCAAAAATCCTTGTCGGAAACGTCAGCTTGTGTCTGGAGTTTTTTCCGTGTGCCCTTGCTGAAACCGAGTTCCAGGTCAGCCTCCCAAAAATCTTTCAAGTCCCTTGCCGTACGCCACAGCGTGAGCAACTCCTTTTTGCGTTCGGAAAAGGCAAATTCAAAATCTGCCGGCTTGGCTATCAAATCAGGCAACACAATGCGGTAAAGATCAGTTTTAGTGAAGCCGAGTTTTGCCTGTGTGAATTGTGCTTTCAACGGTTCAACGCAGGCTTCCCAGGCGGCACTGTTTCGTGTCGGCTTATTGGCATCGCCACCGTTCTTCGCAAGCAATCTGAGAAATACCGGTTTGATTTCTGCGTCAGCCAGCCAGCGTTTTGTCCATTCCTCGCGCTTGGCAAGAATATCATCGGCGGCGGGCGTGCCGTGCAGGTAGCCGAGAAAACGGGCGTTGTTCGCAGTCCGCATTCCTTGGCCGCCTTCGGCAATCAGCCCAACGAGTGTAACGGTGCCCGGTCTTAGTGAGGCGTGATAAGCGTGGATGTTCGCGTGGTTGTCGGAAAATTTCTGCGAAGTCTCGATCCGCTCCCACCATTCCGCGACAAGTTGTTTCACCGGCTCGTTGAACCTTTCAAAGAGCATGAGAGTGCCGGGGCGCGGCTCAAAGAAAACCTGCTTGTGCGCGGCGCGGTAAAGCGCGCCAGGCACGCGATGAAAGCGCAGGCAGCCATGCTCGCCGTGTTTCACTTCGCCAGCAATTGCGGCAAGCGCGGTCGAACCGGAAAAGTCAATTTCGTTAGCCGATTTCAGTGTCGGCAAATCCTTTTCCGGGTTGGTTGATTTGCCGTTGGCGACTTTGCGCGGGCGGGCCTGAACAAAGAGCATGTCATCAAACTTGGCCGGACAAGTCGGCGTGGTTTTGGTGGCGACGAAAATAGCGGCGTCCACGGTCGCGTCAAATGGGTCACACTGACCGAGGTGGGTCAGGGCATGCGTCTGGAGTATTTTCCGCATTCGCAACTTACTCGCCAGCGTGAAGAACGTGTCAGAGACGATGAACCCGAATCGTCCACCGGGACGAAGAATCTGAAAACCCAAATCGGTGAAATGGACGTAGAGGTCTTCCAGGTATCCGGTGCGTTTATGAAGGGCGTCGCGCCAACTTTCGGCGCTGCTGGTGTGTGTGGAAATGTACGGCGGGTTGCCCAGTAGACAGTCGAAGCCGCACTCGGCTTCCGAGCGGGGCTGGCCGTCGGTTTCAAAAAAGACGTCGGGAAATTCCAGGCGCCAGTGGAACGGAGTGAGCGCCTTGTGCTTCGCATGAAGGTCCTTGGCGAGCGAATCGCGGAGCTTTTTGGCGTCGGCCTTCTCTTTGTGGTCCAGTTCGCCCGGCGCAAGTTCGGCGCGGGCGAGCATTTGGTAATTCAGTTCATTAAGCGGCAGGCCATCCAGCGCCGCGAGCCACACGTCGGCAAGGTAAAGGAATGGGCGGAGTTTTTCGCGGACGTTTTTCCAGCGCGTTTCCTTGCCCTTCACCAAGTCCATTTCGGTACTGGCCGTTTCTTCGATGTGGACGTTTTCGGCAATGACCGCCTTGATCGCTTCGGTCATGCGCCCTCCGATGTTAAAAGTCAGTTGCGCTGTTTCAGCTTTGGTAGCGACCGGTAGATGCCGCAGCTCGCCAGGGTTCACCGAGAGCAGGGAATTACCTGTGCGTAAATGGTGATCGAGGAAATTCAGCGGCTCATCAGCGGCGATGCAGGTGAGCCAGAGCGAAAGTTTGGCCAGTTCCACCGCGAGGGGATTTACGTCCACGCCGTAAATGCAGGATTCAACAACGCGGCGACGCCAGTAGGCAATTTCCGCCTGCTCCTGCGACGCGCCGGGCGCGACGGGGATTTTGCCCCTCTTCAAAATGTCTTCACGCGAGCGGCGGCTTGCGCCGGTAGCGACGACCTTTTCGGTCATGGTCTGCGTCGTGGGATGATACACGATCTGCTCCGCGAGCCATTCCGTGGCGCGAACGAGGAAATGGCCGCTGCCCATCGTGGGATCAAGCAGATTCAGGCGCAATACGGCGAGCGCGAAGCTATTGTCGCGCTTCTTTTCGTTGGAATTGGCCTTGAGTGCGGCCCGCACTTCCGGGCTGGCTTCGATTCCGTTAATCAGCGGTTGCAGGGATTCACGCAGAAGATAACAGACAATCCAATCAGGCGTGTAAATAATGCCGTGGCGATGGTTCTCACCGTTGGCGCTTCGTAATTCCAGCCGTCCCTTGTCGTTGACTTCCAGCACTGCGCCGAGCAAGCCCTCGTAAATGTCGCCAAGCTGCCGGACCTCCAGCAGGCCGTAATCAATCGTTTCGTCGGTGGTGATCTGTTGCTGCCGGGCGGAACTTCGCGCGGGCGGTTGCGAAAAAATCAGTTGGCGCAGGACGCTGGCGAGATGCTTGTCGCTGACGCGCCATTTTTCGATGTTGCGATGCGGTTGCGGATTGAATAAACCGCCGTTGTAACGGGTAACTTTGCACTCCTCGTTCTGCTTCGGTTTGTCGCCGTTAATCAGCCCGAACAGTCTCAGCAGATCCTCGTAAAGGTCCGTGAAGTGTTCGCTGGAATAACTGGCTTTGTCGCGAAGTGTGTTGACCAGACGGGCGAGAGAAAATTTGTCCCGGTACAGTTTGCTTGAGCCGTAGCCGCTTGGTTTGACAGGCAGCAGACCGCGGCTTTCGGCATAGAGAACAAACAGCAAGCGATAGAGAAAAATCAGCAACGTCTCGTAGAGCGCCGCAAAATTGTCTTTGGTGATCTTGTTGTCCGGATAATCGCGGAAGCCGTTGGCCAAATCTTCGAGAACGTCGAAGATGCGCTTGCGCAAATTGCTTTCGAGTTCGGCCTGGCGCGTGAGAGCTTCCTCGCGAAGGGTGTCCAGCAGGCAACGCCGTTCGCCGTTCAATTCAAACGACTGCGGCCGGAAGAGAGCCAGGAACAAACGGAAATCTTCCAACGAACAGAATTCTTCGCGGTAGGCCAGGTGGAACGCGAAATAGGCGTCATTGGGAGCTTGCTCACAGTAGAGACGCCATTCGTTGCCGTTGGTCAAAATCGCCCAGTTGAAATAACGATTGCCGGTTTTGTCCTTTGCTTTGCGGAGATAGTCTTGAATTTGCTGGCTCGGAAACCAGCCGGGCGTCTCTCTGTTGGAAATCTCATCGAGAGAGTGTTGGACTTTCTTGGCTTCTAAAACGGTCACGGCCTCGCGAAAAACGTCGGCAGTCTCCGTTTCTTTTGCGGCTCGCTGGCGTGTTTCGTCGTCGAGAAACAGACAGTAGTCAGGCTGTTTGCGCGGCGCACCCTTTGACGGCAAGCCCTGTTCAGGAATAAACGTCCAATCTAATTCGTTCAACAGCGGGTTAAGGAATTGCGTGCGCGTGTAAGCCTCGTTTCGTTTGCAAAGGCCAGCGTAATCTTCAAACCAACGCGCCTTGAGTTTTTCGTAAATGGGCCGTGCCTCGTCGGGGGACGGGAAACTTTCTGACTTGGCAAAATGCTGATTGAGGTAATTGAGAGAGAAAACGCCTCGACACGCGAACGCCGACGTGTGGTCGTCGTACTGAATCCCCAAACCCAACTGGTTGTTTTTGGAAGATGCGTCCTTGGACTTACGCGTCATCGCTTGCCCTCTCCGTGTTTGTGCAGTTGCAGCCGATCAGGAACGGGTCGTCCAAGTCCATAAGTGATGATATTAAAGCGGATTATAGGACCTTCTGACGTTATGAGCAACAAGTGGTGGCGAATATGATCTGTTGTCGCGGTTCGGCAGGGACGTTGACTGTGAGGCGGGCGAGGTTGTCAAGGTGTTGATGAGGCCGCGGCTCCGAGGTCAGGTTGAGCGACGGGCGACGTCCGATGTCTGGTGCCGTTGGGGACCATTTAGGTCCGGGGCTTCGGCAATGCGGGGTTGAATCGGGCGGGTAAGTATGATAGCGTGACGGTAAAGTAGCTATCAGCTAACAGTGTATAGCGGTCAGGCATTGGCTGAAGAGAAAGTGTCAGTAGATAGTCAAACCAGGGCCCAACTCAGGCAGCTTCCCTCGGTGGATGAGCTATTGCAGGAGCCGTCGATCCGGGAGACAGCCCAGACACTGCCGCGCTGGGCGGTTGTTGAGGCGATCCGAGAGGTATTGGAGCGTCGGCGGAGGAGTATAGCCACAGGGCAGTCAGGAGCGATCACGGCCGATCTGCCATCCAGGACCATGCTGGTTGCTGAGGCGCAGCGAATCGCTCTGCGGCTGAATCGACCGGCCCTGCGGCGTCTCATTAACGCAACAGGCGTGGTCATCCATACAAACCTCGGCCGCGCCCCGCTCGCAGAGGTTGCAGTCGAGCGCGTGGTCGAGGTGGCGCGGGGCTACTCGAATCTGGAGTACGACCTTGAACGAGGGGACCGCGGGTCCAGGCAGGACCATGTGGAGCGGCTTTTACGTCGTCTTACTGGGGCCGAGGCCGCGCTTGCCGTAAACAATAATGCGGCGGCTGTGCTGCTGGCTATCAATACACTGGCCGAGGGGAAAGAAGTCATCGTCTCACGCGGGGAGTTGGTGGAGATCGGCGACTCGTTTCGGATCCCCGATATCATGCGTCGCGCGGGCGGGATCTTGCGGGAAGTAGGGACGACCAACCGGACCTACCTTAGGGATTACGAGGAAGCTGTCGGGGCGGCGAGCGCAATCATCCTGAAGGTGCATACCAGCAACTTCCGAATCCAGGGCTTTGCCAACCAGGTGCCGGTGGCCGAGTTGGCCGGCTTGGGCGAGAAGACCGATCTTCCGGTGGTGGAGGACGTGGGCAGCGGTGCCCTCGTCGATCTGTCACAGTTCGGGCTTTCCAAAGAGCCGATGCCATCGGAGAGCATCCGCACCGGAGCAGACCTGGTGACCTTCAGCGGGGATAAGCTGCTTGGAGGACCCCAAGCGGGCCTGATCGTGGGGAAGCGACTGCTGGTCGAGAAGCTCCGCCGCAATCCACTTGCGCGCGCTGTGCGGATTGACAAGCTCTCGTTAGCCGCCCTGGAGGCGACGTTGTGCCTCTACCTCGATGAAGGGCGAGCCTTTGCCCACGTTCCGGTGCTCCGAGCGCTCGTGATGCCGCTTCAAGAGATTGATCGGCGGGCCAGGCATCTGCGCGACCGGATTGCCGCGCTCACCTCGGGTCATCTTGAGGTCTCGATCATCGAGGGAACCTCAGAGGTCGGTGGTGGCGCACTGCCCCTCGAGGCAATCCCGACGCGGCTAGTGGCGGTGCGGGGCGTCCACTTGACCGCATCGGTTTTGGAGGGACGCCTGCGCCGGACTGACCCACCGGTGATGATTCGAATCAAAGACGACCGGATTGTCTTGGACCCTCGCACGGTCTCGGAAGATGATCTGGATACGCTGGCCAATCTGGTGGTTTCGGTTGCTGCGCCGTAGAGGTTTAAGGTGCGTAGGGACGCGGCTTACTATGCTCGATGTGAGGTGTAAAATCCCCCTCCACCCCCCCTTTTTAGCAAAGGGGGGCACGGGGGGATTTGGAGTGCATGATGCGAAGGATGAGCGGTCTGTTTATCACCTTTGAAGGGGGCGAGGGATCCGGGAAGACGACCCAGCTCAAGCTGTTGGCCAATCGAATTCGCGCTTCCGGCAAAGAGGTCGTCGAAGCCCACGATCCCGGAGGGACCGCCATCGGGAAGGAGATCCGGACGCTCCTGCTCCATCCGGGATCGGCCCCCATAGCCGCTGCCACGGAACTACTGCTGTATGAGGCCAGCCGCGCGCAGCTTGTCCGGGAGGTGGTGGCGCCGGCCATGGCACGGGGAACCATTGTGCTTTGTGACCGTTTTACGGATTCTACGGTAGCCTACCAAGGATATGGAAGGAGCCTTGACCTCGACCTGATACAACGGCTGAACCGGTTTGCTACCGGCGATCTTGCTCCGGATCTCACCATCCTGCTGGATCTCGACCCGAGGATCGGACTGATGCGGTGCAGGCGAGGCGTAGGCGCCGATACTTCGGCGGGGCTCAATACAGAGTCGTCTTGCTGGGACAGGATCGAGTCCGAGCCGCTTGACTTTCATCAGCGGATCAGAGAAGGATACCTTGCGTTGGCGCGCGAAGAGTCAGATCGGATTGCTGTAATCGATGCTACACTAAGTGTTGCTGGGATCGAGGCGGTCGTGTGGACCGAGTTTATCAGGCTTGAGGAGCGGAGCGGCTATGCCATTTCGTGACGTTATAGGACAGGCGCGAGCCATTCGGTTCCTTCACCGGGCGCTTATAACCGGACGGATCGCCCATGCCTATCTCTTCAGCGGGCCAGCCGGGGTGGGCAAGCGAGCCGCCGCGCTCGCCTTTGCCCAGGCGCTCAACTGCGATATGAATCAGCGATCAGCTGACAACCGTCAGCTAACGGCTACGCAGGATGGGTGTGGGGACTGCCGCGCGTGTCGCAACATCGCCAACGGACTACATCCGGACGTACAGATTATCGAACCGGACGGCGCGACCGTAAAGATTGAACAAATCCGGACGCTTGAGGCCGACGCTGCCCTGGTGCCCTATGAGGCTCAGTGGAAGGTATTTATTCTCGACGGCGCGGAGCGAATGACGGAGCAGGCGGCTAATGCGCTCCTGAAGACCCTGGAAGAACCGGTTAAGGACACAGTATTCATCCTCCTGGCCAGTACAGTATCGGCCCTGCTTCCCACGATTGTCTCTCGATGCCAAAGTGTCACCTTCTCCCCGCTCCCACACGGAGAGATTGAAGCCCTCCTGAGAGAGAAGGGGATGGAAGCGTCTCGAGCCAGATTGATCGCCTCCATGAGCCGGGGCAGCATCGAGCGCGCCTTCAGTCCGGATGTGGCGTCCATGCCAGCGATGAGGGATCTGCTGCTCGAAGGCGTTGGGCGAGGGCTTCAGGATGGACCCAATGCCCTCGTCGAACTGGCCGAGAAGCTGGCGAAGGATCGGGAGAAGCTTCAGCAGCAGTTGGAAATCCTTTCGGCCTGGTTTCGTGATCTTATGGTCGAGAAGGCATCAGGACGAACGGAGTGGCTTGTAAACGACGATCGCGGTGAAGCGGTCGCCCGCCAGGCGGAGAACTTGCCCATGGACGCCATTCTGGATGGGCTTCGTGCAGTCCACGCCGCGATGGACAATCTCACCCGCAACGCGAATCCACGTCTGTCGATGGAGGATCTTTTGCTCCGGCTGCGGGAGGTACTTCCGTCCGGTCTTTCGGCGGTGTCGGCATGAAAACGGTACGTATCAGCCTGGGAGAGACCGAGTACCAGGAGCAACACTACGATCCGCGAGGGGTGAAGGTGCAGCCGGGCGACCATGTGGTGGTCGAGACCAAGTGGGGACAGGGGCTGGGCCGGGTGTTCGCCACGTTCCCACTCTTTCCCGACCAGAAGGCTACGGAACCGCTTCCCGCCGTCCTCCGTGTGGCAACCGCGCGCGACCGCGCCAATGAGGAACGGATCAGACGTCTGGAATTTGACGGGAAAGCCGTCTGCTCGCGGAGGATTACAGAATTAGAGTTGCCGATGAAGCTGGTCGATGTCAAGGCAAGCTTCGATCGGAGCCGGGTCACCTTCTATTTCTACGCTGACGAGCGGATCGATTTCCGCGATCTGGTGAAGGGGCTGGCTCAGCAACTTCACACCCGCATCGAGATGCGACAGATTCGGGCCAGGGATGTCGCCAGCAAGTTGGGCTGCGTTGGTCCGTGCGGCCGGGAGCTGTGCTGTAAGACCTTTCTGAAGGAGTACGAACCGATCTCGGTCCGGATGGCCAAGGACCAGAACCTTCCTCTTAATCCGAGTAAGCTGGCGGGGATGTGCGGGCGGCTGAAGTGCTGCCTCCGCTATGAGCACTCAATGTATGAGGAGTTGAAGCGGCGTCTACCCAAGGTTGGTTCCCCGGTCGAGGCGCCTGAGGGGGTGGGGATTGTCAAGGCGAGGAATATTCTGACTGAATCGGTGGTGATCGAACTGGAAGACAGCGTGCAGATCACTGTGAAGGCGGCCGACCTGATTCACATCGGCCCCCCCCTGGACGAGAACTCACCCCGGAATAGTTGCGGCGGCGGAGGCTGCAGCAGTGGCGGCTGCGGGGGTGGCTCTGCGCCGGACCACACCAACTCATGAGCGACGAGACCTTCTACCTTACTACCCCGATCTATTACGTCAACGCTACCCCGCATCTGGGACACGCCTATACCACTATTCTGGCCGACACGATGGCCCGCTTCCAGAAGCTTCGGCTGGGACCGGAGCAGGTCTATTTCCTCACCGGTACCGATGAGCACGGTGACAAGATCGCCCAAGCGGCTGCGCAGGCCGGCGAGAGCCCGCAGGCCTATGCTGACCGGATCAGCAGTATCTTTCAGGAGACGTGGAAGCGGCTGGGACTCGCGCCGAATCAGTTTATTCGCACGACCAGCGAACCTCACAAGCGTGCCGTACAGCAGTTCCTGCAACAGATATACGATGCCGGGGACATCTATTTCGGGGAGTATGGCGGCCATTACTGCTTCGGCTGCGAGCGGTTCTACACTGAGAAAGAGCTGGAGGACGGTAATTGCCCAGATCACCGAACGGCCCCGGCCTTTATCAAGGAGCAGAACTACTTCTTTCGGATGGGGAAATATCAGGATTGGCTGATCGACCATATCCACCGCCACCCCGACTTCATTCGGCCGGAGCGTTTTCGGAACGAGGTGCTGTCCTTTCTTAAGGAGCCGCTGGAGGACCTCTGTATCTCTCGACCTTCGGCGCGCCTCACGTGGGGGATCCCGCTCCCCTTTGATGATCGGTATGTCACCTATGTCTGGTTCGATGCCCTCATCAACTATATCTCGGCACTGGGCTGGCCCGATGGCGAAGCATTCCGGCGTTTCTGGCCCGCTACCCAACATCTGATCGCCAAAGATATCCTGAAACCGCATGCCATCTACTGGCCGACCATGCTGAAGGCTGCCGGGCTTCCACCATATCGACACCTGAACGTACACGGCTACTGGAAGATTGAAGAGGCTAAGATGTCCAAGAGCAGAGGCTCGGTCGTCCGACCTCTTGATCTGGCCGACAAGTATGGCGTGGATGCCTTTCGCTACTTCGTTCTACGGGAGATGACGTTTGGCCTGGATGCCGGTTTCAGCGAGGACGCGCTGGTGGCCCGGTTGAACGCAGATCTGGCCAATGATCTGGGGAATCTCTACAGCCGCGTGCTCAAGCTGATCCAGCGATACTACGACGGTAGAATTACGCAATCGTCTGATAATCGAGACCTGGCTGATGTCGCACGCGCTGCCGTCACGGACGTGACAGCCGCCATGGAGCGCTTTGCGTTCAGCGAGGCACTATCGACTGTCTGGAACCTGGTCTCAGCCACAAACAAATACCTCGTGACTAACGAACCGTGGAAGCGAGATCCGGGAGATCCTCGAACGAAAGCGGTCCTGTCCACTGCAGCCGAGACCCTCCGTATCATTGCTACGCTCCTGTTACCGTTTCTTCCCCAGACAGCGGAACGCATGCTCTGGGGTCTGGGCGTCACTGAGCCGAGAACTCCTCTTCGCCTCGAGGAAGCGTGCCTGTCACCGACACAAATCGAGGCACGGGAGTGGCGAGTCCAGGATGTGCAGTCGCTTTTTCCCCGCATCCAGGCGACTACCGCTAAACCGTTGCCACGAGAGCCCCGCCTCACCCCCACCCTCTCCTCCCAAGAGGAGGCGATGGGCGTCAAGACAATCTCCTCTCCTAGACGTGGAGGAGTCGAGCAGATCACGATCGAGGAGTTCCGGCGCGTCGATCTGCGCGTTGCGGAAGTGGTAGAGGCAGCGGCGATTCCAGGCTCCAAAAAGCTGGTAAAGCTTCGAGTCAGGCTCAAGGACGAAGAGCGGACTGTCGTCGCTGGTTTGAAGCAGCATTATCCGCCGGAAAGCTGGTCTGGGAAGCGGATCATCCTTGTCGCCAACCTGAAGCCAACCAGTCTGATGGGGATTACGTCTCAGGGGATGGTGCTTGCCGCCGAGGACGACGCAGGCCGGATCGTGCTGCTCACGCCGGAGGCGCTCATCGATTCCGGCTCCACGGTCCGCTGAGTGTTTGTCGATACGCACAGCCATATTCAGATGCGGGAGTTCGACCCCGACCGAGCCGAAGCGCTCGCGCGGGCCAAGGCTGCCGGAATCGGGCTTATGGTTTCTGTGGGCTATCATCTGGCGGCCAGCCGGAAGGCGGTGGAGGCCGCGCAGTGTTACCCGCAGGTGTACGCTGGCGTCGGCATCCATCCCCACGACGCCGGGACCTACGATGATGCTGCCGAAGAGACCCTTCGCGCCCTCGCCAAGCAGCCCAAGGTTGTGGCGATCGGTGAAGCGGGTCTCGACTTCTTTCGTGACCGCGCCCCGCGTGCAGTCCAGGCCGACGCCTTTCGCCGCCAGATTCGTCTGGCCAGAGAGCTGGATCTGCCGCTCATCGTCCACGACCGTGACGCCCATCAGGAGACAATGCGGCTCCTCAAAGAAGAAGGGGCCCAGGAAGTGCTTCTGCACTGTTTTTCCGGCGATCTCGCCATGGCGGAAGAGGCCTGGCAGAGAGGCTACTATGTCTCTATCGGCGGGCCGGTGACCTACCCGAAGAATGAGACGCTTCGCGAGATCGTGCGAAAGGTCAAGACGGATCGCCTGGTCTTAGAGACGGACTGCCCCTACTTGCCGCCCCAAGCGTTCCGAGGCCAGCGGAACGAGCCCGCCTATCTCCTCTACGCGGCCCAGGAGATCGCCCGCGTTTTGGGAATGGGTCTTGACGAGCTCGGTCGTCTCACCACCGACAACGCCCGCCGCCTGTTCCGACTTCCGCCATTGGGATGAATGCCACTTGTTGACTCGGCTCACAGGAGATTTGGATACACATTTTCTGAGCCGCTTGTCATCGGGGAGGTCCTGAGCGCATCGCTTCCCAGTGTCGCGCTACGATTAAGATGTGGCACCATGTTTGCTCCATTTCCCATTCGAGAAGATGCTTTCCCCTTTACAACGGGACCGCCGCTGTGATACGAAAAAGACCTCGAACGGTTGAGTGGCCCGCACGATATATGGGGTAAGGGTGATGAGTGGGGTCGAGATTTCCAGGATTCGCAACGTAGCGATTGTCGCCCACGGAGGCGCAGGCAAGACGACGCTGACTGAGGCGATGCTGTTTGATGCCGGCGCTACTTCCCGCCTCGGGAGGGTCGAAGATGGAACGACCGTCACCGACTTCGACGAGGACGAGATCAAACGGAAGATGAGCGTCAGCTCAGCCTTCGCCTTTTGTGAGTGGAAAGGGCACAAGCTCAACCTGATTGATACCCCTGGCGCGTCGATCTTCCTGACGGATACCAGAAACTGTCTCAGGGTCGTTGACGGCGCGGTTGTGGTGGTAAGTAGCATCTCCGGCGTAAAGGTACAGACAGAGAAGGTGTGGGCATGCGCTGAAGCAGAAGGTCTTACCAGAATGATCTATATCAATAAGATGGATAAGGAGCAGGCCGACTTTTCGCGAGCCTTGGAAGATATTCGTAAGAACCTCTGCCCGGTGGCGACACCCATCCAGCTCCCAATAGGTGCGCAAGCGTCCTTCATGGGTGTGATCGATTTGCTGCGGATGAAGGCCCTGATCTACCAGGACGAGCGGACGGGGAAGTTCTCCGAAGGCGAGATTTCGCCCGACCTGAGACCGAAAGCGGAACAGCTTCGATCGACGCTGGTGGAGGCCGTTGCGGACAGTGACGATAAGCTGCTGGAGAGGTATCTGGAAGTCGGGGCACTCTCGTACGAGGAGTTGAAAGCCGGGCTACAGCGGGCGGTGATCAGGGGGAAGCTCGTTCCGGTCCTCTGCGGTTCGGCCCTGAAGAATATTGGCGTACACCCCTTACTCGATCTTCTGACGGAGCTCTTTCCATCTCCGGCGGATCGTGAAGCCGTCGCGGGTGTCGATCCGAGGAGCGGGGAGCGACTGACCCGAGAAAGCCGAGAGGATGCCCCATTCTCTGCGCTGGTATGTAAGACACTTGTTGATCCCTACGCCGGAAAGATTACGCTTTTTCGCGTCTACTCCGGGGCGCTTTCTTCCGATTCCGGTGTCTACAACAGTACCAAAGGGTGTAAGGAAAGGATCGGTCAAGTGGTGTTGCTCCGTGGTAAGACTCAGATTCCGGTTCCCACAATCGGGGCGGGAGATCTTGGGGCTGTGGTGAAGCTGAAGGAGACCGCCACAGGGGATACCCTTTGCGACGAACGGAACCCGATCCGCCTGAAACCGGTTGGGATCCCAAGTCCGATCATCGAGTATGCCATCATGCCCAAGACAAGAGGGGATGAGGAGAAGATGAGCTCGGGGCTCCACCGGCTTCAGGAAGAGGATCCATCCCTTCAGATTCGACGCGATCCGCAGACCAAGGAGATTATTTTGGCTGGGATGGGCAAGAGCCACTTAGAGATCGCGGTCGACCGCCTCAAGCGGAAGTTCGGACTCGAGGTCCAGATGAAGACGCCACGCGTGCCGTACAAGGAGACCATTCACGGGCGGACCGAGGTTCAGGGGAAGCACAAAAAACAGACCGGGGGTCATGGACAGTACGGCGATTGCTGGATCAGGCTTGAGCCGCTCCCTCGGGGTGCGGGATACGAATTCGTGAACCAAATTGTGGGGGGCGTGATCCCCAAGCAGTATATCCCAGCGGTGGAGAAAGGGATCATAGAGGCGATGGAAGAAGGGAGTCTGGCCGGGTATCCTGTTGTGGATGTGAAGGTTATCCTCTACGACGGCTCATACCACACTGTTGACTCCTCGGAAATGGCCTTCAAGATTGCCGGTTCGTTGGCATTTAAGAAGGGCGTCCTGCAGGCGAGCCCAACGCTCCTGGAGCCGATCATGACGATCGAGGTGATGGTTCCTGATGAGTGTATGGGAGATGTGATCGGCGATCTGAACAGCAAACGGGGACGCGTGATGGGCGTAGAGACCAAAGGGAAAGCGCAGACCATCAAGGCCCAGGTCCCTCTGGCTGAAGTGTTGGAGTATGCCACGCAGCTTAAGGCCATCACCGGCGACCGCGGTGACTACACAGTGGAGTTCTCTCACTACGACGAGGTCCCTCCGCATCTGAGGGAGCGAGTAATCGCCGATTTGAAAAAGGCGAAAGAAGCGTAGGCCGCTCCCTATCCGTTCCGCCCAATCTTTCCCTTGATTTCCCCTGTACAATGTAAGAGAAGCGTGCTATTTTAAAAGAGGTGGGCCAATAATGCCCGCTCTTTGTTTTATAAGGGGTGGTATGATATGGCTGGGGAGGTCGTAGAGCGAGTCAAGTCGATCGCCCTTCCGCTCTTTACGGAGTTGGGACTGGAGCTGGTAGACGTTGAGTTCCGTCGGGAAGCAAGCGGATGGACCCTTCGCCTCTATCTCGACAAGCGTGATGGGGTGACTCTGGGGGATTGCCAGCGAGTGAGCGAAGAGCTGAGTGACCTTCTCGACGTAGAGAATCTTATCGATCACCCCTACACGCTTGAAGTCTCCTCTCCTGGTTTAAACCGGCCACTCCGCCGGGAGTCGGATTTTCTTCGCTTCGCGGGTCAACGGGCGAGAGTCACGACCTCTCAGGCCGTTGCGGGTCAACGGCGGTTTCTTGGCGTCCTTAGGGGTTACGAGGATGGGCGGGTATTACTGGAACGGGAGGACGGCAGCATTGTCCTCATCCCTTATGCGCTGATTTCGAAGGCTCGACTGGATCCAGTCCTGTAAAGGCAGCGTATAGGGGTTAGGGGATAGGGTGTTGACACGATGGGCATTGATTTGCTGCAGGTGATAGAACAAGTCGGACGCGAAAAAGAGATCGATCCGGCAGTGCTGATCGAGGCTGTCGGTGCGGCAATCCTCTCCGCGTCTCGTAAGAGTCTTGGGGCCGCGCTTGACCTGCGTGTGGAGTTCGACCAACGGTCCCGTTGCTTTATGCTGTATGCGGTACGAAAGGTTGTCGAACAGGTTCTGAATCCCCACGTCGAGATCTCCATAGATGAGGCCCAGCGGCTCAACCCTGGGGCCCAACTTGGCGATGAGATCAAATCTGAGATGAAGGCAAGAGAGTTCGGCCGGATCGCTGCCCAAACGGCGAAGCAGGTGATCATCCAGCGAGTCAAGGAAGCCGAACGGGAGAGCGTATTTCAGGCCTTTAAGGCCAGAGTGGGTGAATTGGTGGGTGGCGTCGTGCAGCGAGTTGCGAAGGGCAACGTCATCGTCAATCTCGGGAAGGCGGAAGCGATTCTCCCCCCTAGAGAGCAGCTCCCCAGGGAGGATTACAGGATCGGCGATCGGGTTCGAGCGTACGTGCTGGATGTGAAGAAATTGTCGAGAGGGTCCCAGATTATCCTGTCACGAACCCATCCCGGCCTCCTAGCTAAGCTGCTCGAGATCGAGGTGCCCGAGATCTACGAGGGAATCGTTGAGATCAAGGCAGTTGCCAGGGATGCGGGTGAACGAGCCAAAGTGGCTGTGGCCTCCCGAGACAGCAATGTGGATCCCGTAGGGGCCTGCGTTGGATATCGTGGTAGTCGGATTCAGGCCATCGTCAGGGAGTTGATGGGCGAAAAGATCGATGTGATCGCCTGGAAGGACGATCCGGCTTCCTTCGTCCGGAGTGCGCTTGCCCCGGCCGAAATTGAGAACGTTGAAGTGGTCCAGGAGACGCACACCCTTCATGTGTTGGTGGCTGATGGTCAGCTCTCTCTGGCCATTGGGAAACGAGGACAAAACGCTCGTCTGGCGGCCAAGCTACTGGGATGGAAAGTGGATGTCAAGGGCCGGGGTGAGGTTCAGAAAGAACCGGAAAAGCAGGTCCAGCCGGAGTGTGAGGCCGCAACGTCAGTGGCGGAGAGTTCGGCTGGCGCTGCCCTGCCGTTGGCGAACTTGCCGGGTCTAGGTGAGAAATTGGTCGATCGCCTGATCGAGGTCGGTCTGGACAGTTGCCAGAAGTTGGCTGACGCGTCGGATGAAGCCTTGGTCCAGATAGAGGGGATTGGTCAAAAGACAGCTCAAAAATTAATTGAGGCCGCGAAAGCCGCTCTCGCCTCGAGGGATGCACAATAGGTGGTATCTGAGCCTTTTCGCTCTTGTGTTGCCTGTCGCACCAGCCGGCCGAAGAGGGAGCTTGTTCGCGTACATCAGGTTCCGGGCGGGAGGCTGGGTGTGGATCTGGGCGGGGGATCTGATCGTGGCGCCTATGTATGTCCGCGCCGCTCATGCCTGGAGCAGGCAGTGAAAAGAGGTGAGTTTGCGCGTTGCCTGAAGGCGGTGCTCGCACCGATGACAGTGGAGGCTCTTGAGGGGTTGATCCGGGAACGTGTGTCGCGCAAGGTCGCCGCGCTCCTTGGACTTGCCCGCCGGGCCCGTAAGGTCGTCTCAGGTGCAGAAGCGGTGGATTCGGCCGTGAAGCGTCATTCGGCCCGGTTAATCCTGAGCGCGACAGACGCGTCGGCGAACTCGGTTGCGAAGTCGCGGAGTTTGGCCGCAACGGTTGGCATCACATGGGTGCAGGCCATGGAGAAGGAAGAGTTAGGGGCCGCTCTCGGGGGGGCTCCTCGAGCATGCATTGCTATCATGGATCCGCACTTTGCGGGGGCGGTGATGTCGGTGCTGGAAAAGATACCGGTGGAGATGCAGGCGAGAGAGGCTACATGGTCAGACCGCCGAGTCGGGGGGCAGAGCGGAGCCTCGGAAGGTGTGGAGGTGATCCGGCGTGGGAATGATTAGGGTTTACGATCTGGCGAAAGTGCTTGGTATATCAAGCAAAGAGCTTCTTGACCGGCTTGAGCGGTCGGGCTTGCAACTCAAGAGCCACAGCAGCAACGTGGATGAGGACCATGTCAGGTCGCTCCTGGCAGCCGCACCGTCTCAGAAAAAAAGCCGTCCCAAGTCCAAACCTCTGGAGGCGGCTCCGTCGGCCCACGCTAAGCCCGTGGAGGGCCGACGTCTCAGGACAGGAAAGGCCGAAGCGCAGACAACAATGATCAAGACCTCGGTTCGTAAGCCCGCTCGATCCAAGCTCACCGAGACAAAGGCGCCATCCAGAACTAAGCCAATAACCGAAGGGGTAAGATCCATCGGGGTATTGAGTCCGGTTGAGCAAAAGGGACCTCAGAAGCCCAAGGCAGTATCTGTCCTGCAGCCATCTGCAGGGGCCGCAGTTTCCGAACAGCCATCCGCTGTGCCGTTGGAGCCTGGTCGCGAGGCTCCGGTAGCGCAGGCAGGCTTGAAAGAGGCGCCATCCCGGACCCCAATTATCTCCGGCTCAGGGCAGAGGGTGACTGAGATTCTGCCGGCACCGGAGCCACAGGTCCAGGTAGAGCAAGTCGAGCGCGAGCCCTCTGCTCCGTCACGCCCGATAGTCAAAATTGCGGAGACGATCACTGTCAAGGAGCTGGCGGACAGCATCTCAATGAGCTCCAGCGAGATCATTAAGCAGTTGATCAAGTTGGGAATTATGACCACGATCAATCAGCCGCTTGATGTGGAGGTAGTGAAACGCGCAGGCGAACGGCTGGGGTTCTCAGTGGAAGTGACCCCCCTGGAAGAGACTACGGCTGAGGCCAAGGAAGTTGAGGATCTTTCGCTGCTCCTGCCCAGATCTCCGGTCGTGACGATCATGGGCCATGTCGATCACGGCAAAACCTCTCTGCTGGATGCGATCCGGCAAACCAATGTCATCGCCTCGGAGGCCGGTGGGATTACTCAACACATCGGCGCCTATCAAGTCGATCTACCGGGTGGCAAGATCACGTTTCTGGATACACCGGGCCACGAGGCGTTTACCGCCATGCGGGCGCGTGGGGCCCAGGCGACCGACATCGTGGTTTTGGTCGTGGCGGCCGATGACGGGGTGATGCCTCAGACGCTGGAGGCGATCAGCCACGCCAAGGACGCGGGCGTCCCGATCCTGGTGGCAATTAACAAGATCGATAAGCCGGGGGCCGATCCGAACCGTGTCATGCAACAGTTAGCGGAACAGGGTCTGGTTTCGGAAGAGTGGGGAGGACAGACGATCTATGTGGAGGTCTCGGCCAAAAAGAAGATCGGTATCGATCACCTGCTCGAGATGCTGCTTCTGCTGGCCGAGATCCAGGAACTGAAGGCTAACCCGCACAGAGCAGCGAAGGGCGTGATCATTGAGGCCGAACTGGATCGTGGTCGGGGACCGGTCGCCACCGTGTTGGTTCAGCAGGGAACCCTGAAGGTGGGGGACGTGATCGTTGCCGGATTGCATTCGGGCCGGGTGCGGGCGATGAACAATGAGAAAGGGAAAAGGGTTCAGTTGGCCGGACCAGCGACTCCGGTGGAGGTGCTGGGTCTGTCGGGTGTCCCCATGGCCGGAGATACGTTCGTTGTAGTATCCGATGAACGAAAAGGACGGCAAATCGCGCTCAGCCGGCAGCAGAAACATCGCGAGGAGATGATCGTTTCGAAGCACCGCGTGACCCTGGAGGATTTGCACCGTCGCATCCAGGAGGGCGAGGTCAAAGAACTTCGGATGATTATCAAGGGGGATGTCCAGGGCTCCATCGGGCCGTTCCGTGAATCGCTGGGACGGATCGGCACCGACGCGGTCAGATTAAAGGTGATTCATGCGTCGGTCGGCGCTATTACCGAGACTGACGTGATGTTGGCGTCAGCCTCCAACGCGGTGATCGTAGGTTTCCATGTGCGTCCTGAGCCAAAGGCCCAGAAGCTGGCCGAGCAGGAAGGCGTCGAAATTCGACTCTACACTGTGATCTATGACGCCATCAATGAGATTCGGCAGGCGATGGAGGGGCTGCTGGAGCCCAAGTATATCGAACGGTCGATCGGTCGCGTGGAGGTTCGTCAGGTCTTCGCTGTACCGAAAATAGGTGCGATTGCCGGCTCAATGGTTGTGGAGGGAAAGGTCGCCAGAGACAGCCAAGTCCGCCTTATTCGGGACGGCAAGGTAGTCCATAAGGGGCGAGTTGGATCGCTTCGCCGCTTCAAAGAGGATGTCCGAGAGGTGCAAAGTGGGTTTGAGTGCGGCGTCGGTCTGATGAACTTTAATGACATCAAGGTTGGCGATATCCTGGAAGTCTTCGAGCTGGAATCGGTAGCCCAAAAATTATAGTGAGGTTTTGGGTTTCGAATTTCGGGTTGCGAGTTACGCTGCACTCGAAACTAAAAACTCGAAACTGTTTTATCTCATGACGGTTGGAACGTGCCGCGTCGAGTTGCGCCTGGCCGGCAATAACTCCCTCAAGGGTAAGCGGCGGGTTGTGAAGAGCATCAAAGATCGGATCCGAGGCCGCTTCAATGTCTCGGTCGCCGAGGTGGATCGTCTTGACGAATGGCAACGCGCCACACTGGGGATCGCCTGCGTCAGCAACAGCTCCCGATTGGTGGACGAAATCCTGACCAAAGTAGTCAACCTTATCGAGGCTGACGCCGACGCCCTGATTCTCGATTATGAGATCGATCTGATGGCCCATTGACGATCCTGGTCTGTTGGCTGCGGAGAGAATGGTGATGCAAGGCAGGCGCGCCGATCGGGTCGGTACCTTGATACAGGAAGAGATTAGTCGCCTGATCTTACAGTCGGTCAAGGACCCGAGGATCCGTTTTGCCACAGTCACCCGCGTCAGGGTGAGCGACGATTTACGGCATGCGAGGGTTTATATCGCCTCGATGGGAGGCGAAGAGAAACAGCGTCAGGAGACGCTGATCGGCCTGAAGTGTGCGGCCGGCTTTCTCCGTGGGGAATTAGGACGCCGATTGTGCCTGCGCTACGCCCCGGAGCTTCTGTTTTTACCTGATGATTCGCTGGAGCAGGAGATGCATCTGGACGAGCTATTCCGGCAGATCGAAGCGACCGAGACAAAGGAGCAATAACGATGGCGAGTCGTGTCGATCTGCACCTCCATACAAAGGCCTCCGATGGCGCGCTTCAGCCGGCGGAGCTGGTAGAGACCGCCGCCCGTATTGGGATCCGCGTTATAGCGGTGACCGACCATGACAGCGTGGATGGGATCGCCGAGGCGCAAGAGGCCGCCTCTGATCTGGCAATTGACGTGATTCCTGGGATCGAGGTGAGCGCGAACCTCGATGGCGACGAGATCCATGTCCTGGGCTACCTGCTTGACGCGGGCGATTCGTCACTGCAAAAGGCTCTCCGTCGACTGCAGGAAGACAGGCTCGTTCAGGCCCAGGCCATGGTCGAGCGGTTAGGCGCGCTCGGGCATCCGCTCGAGTGGGATCGCGTCATGGCCATTGCGAATGGGGGATCGGTCGGACGGCCGCATATCGCCAAGGCCCTTGTAGAGCGCGGCGCCGTCGCATCGGTGGATGAGGCGTTCGCGCGTTTTCTGAGACGAGGGGGCCCTGGCTATGTTGAGAGCCCGAAGTTCCTCCCGCAAGAGGCGGTCAGCCTGATCAGGCAGGCTCAGGGTGTGCCCTCGCTGGCGCACCCGATTATCGTAGGCGCAAGCGATTACCATCTGGATCTCGAGCGACTTCTGCCGATGATGATGGAGGCGGGCTTGGAAGGGATCGAGACCTACTACAAGGGGTATACCCCGGAAATCACAGCGACCCTGCTTGCCGTCGCCGGGCGGCATCGACTTATACCCACCGGTGGGAGCGATTTCCATGGTGGTGGGGTGGTTGCCGATGCCGAGTTGGGTGGGGTAGAGGTACCCTTGGAGACCGTCGAGCGTCTGCGGATCAGAAAAGGGGAGTTGGACTCTGGACCGGTCATCTCTGACTAATCTCTGGTGCGTGCCATGGAACTCAGCGGAGTCTTGAATATCAATAAGCCTGGGGGGATGACCTCCCATGATGTAGTGGACGTGGTGCGGCGTCTGCTGAAGATGCGCCGTGTTGGTCATACCGGTACGCTTGATCCGAGGGCGACCGGCGTGCTGCCGCTCTGCATCGGACGGGCGACTCGAATCGCACAATTTCTTACGCAAGCCGACAAGGAGTACCTGATCACGATGCGGCTGGGTATCACCACTGACACCTTGGATGCTGATGGGAAAGTGCTGTCCCAGACGGATCATGTTGACGTAGACTCTGCCAGACTGCGAGAAGTTCTGGAGAGTTTTGTCGGAGAGATCCAGCAGGTGCCGCCCCTTTTCTCCGCGAAGAAGCATCATGGAGAGCGCCTCTATCGCCTGGCTCGCCGAGGCGAAACAGTCGAACGGCAGCCGATTGCGGTGCGGATTCATGAGCTGACGCTGCTGGAGATCGACTTCCCCTTCGTTCGATTCCGGGTGAGTTGTTCCAAGGGGACGTACGCTCGTACTCTGTGTGATGACATTGGTCGGATCCTCGGGTGCGGCGCGCACCTGTATGCGTTGACTCGCGTCCGATCAGGCCGTTTCCTGGTTGACGACGCGTTGACGCTGGAGCAGCTCGAGCAGACCGTCATGGAGGGGCGTATCCGGGATGTGCTGATCCCGATCGGAGAAGCTCTCGGGCACCTGCCGGTTGTCAGGATTCACCCCGAGTCCTCTCGAGGGGTTGTTCAGGGAGGCGGGATGGTGGCTGGCGCGCTGCTCAGTTTCCCGATGGAGGTGGAGAAGGGCGACCTTGTCCGGGTCCTGGGATATCGGCGCCAGCTTCTTTCGCTGGCCGAGGTAACGGTTGCGGGCCGGGAATTCTCCGCAGTCGATCCGCGTCGGATCGTCTTAAAACCGGTACGGGTCCTCGCCGGGCAATGATTGTCATCGAGCAGATTGAGGATCTGGAAGACGAATATCCCTCCGCTGCGGTAGCGGTCGGGACATTCGATGGGGTCCATCTTGGACACCGTGAGATCCTGGGTCGCGTGGTGCGGCGTGCCCGCCAGGAAGGCGGAACGGCAGTTGTCTTTACCTTCGCGCGACATCCGTTAGAAGTGGTGAACCCTTTAAAGGCTCCGCCTCTCATTACGCCACTGTCGATCAAGCGGGACATCATGGCTGCGCTCGGCATCGATCTGATGATCGCCGTCGGCTTTACTCCTTTTCTGGCCGTCACCTCGCCGCGCGATTTTGTGAAGACCTACCTGGTCGATCGACTTCGAGCGCGTTTTGTGTGTATCGGATACGACTTTGCCTTTGGTAAGGCCAGGGCTGGCTCGCCGGAACTGCTCAGGACACTTGGGGAGGAGTATCGGTTCGAGCTTGAAGTGGTTCCTGCGATGACAGCGGACGGTCATGTGGTCAGTTCTACTCTGATCCGCCGCCTGCTTGCCGGAGGGGAGTTGCGCCGGGCAACCCACTTTTTGGGGCGACCGTACGCGATTCTTGGACATATAGAACGTGGCGCTAAACGAGGCAGGGGGCTGGGGTACCCGACGGCCAATCTTGCCGCGACCGCTGATTTGATCGTTCCGGATGGCGTATATGCCGGCTTGGCATGGTTGAAGCACGAGTTACACAAGGCGCTGATTAATGTCGGCAGAGCTCCGACCTTTGGGGGTGAGGCCAGGCGAGTGGAAGTCCACCTGTTAGAGACTGAAGAGGGGGAATTGTACGGGGAGACGCTCACACTCTTCTTCCTTGAACTTTTGCGGGACGAGCGGCGCTTCGATGACCCGTCGTTGCTCCGACAGCAGATCGACTGCGACAAGCGGCAAGCGGATGCGGTGTTTGCTGCCTTCCCGCAGTTTTCTCCGGAAGAATGGGCTTTACTCCCGGAAAGGCCTATGCTATCGTACTCCCGGTTTCAGGTATCTACTTAAGAAGAAAGGAGGATGCGGCTTCGTGGGTAAGGCGTCTACAAATAAGCAAGAGATCATTGGGCAGTATCGGCTACATGACACCGACTCCGGCTCCCCGGATGTACAGATCGCGCTTCTGACCGGGCGAATCGGCTACCTGACCGAACACCTGAATGGCCACAAGAAAGACTTTCACTCCAGGAGAGGGCTGCTCCGCCTCGTCGCACGGCGCCGGAAACTCTTGGACTATCTCAGGAGCAAAGATACGAACAGGTATAAACAGATCATCGAAAGGTTGGGAATCCGTAAATGAGTTGCCGTGTCGAGCGGATCATTGAAGGGAAACTCTTGAGTATCGAGGCTGGGCGTGTGGCCAGGCAGGCCGATGGCGCTGTGCTAGTCCGGTATGGCGATACGGTCGTGCTGGTTACGGCGGTGGCGTCGAAACAGATGCGACAGGGGATCGATTTCTTTCCACTCACTGTCGATTACCAGGAACGGGCCTACGCAGCCGGTAAAATCCCTGGTGGCTTCTTTAAGCGAGAGGGTCGGCCTCATGAGAAGGAGACGCTGACCTCGCGCCTTATCGATCGTCCACTCCGTCCCCTCTTCCCGGATGGCTATCGGCATGACGTCCAGATTATCGCCACGGTTCTGTCCGCAGACCAGGAAAACGACCCTGACGTCTTGGCGGTGTTGGGCGCCTCCGCCGCTCTCACCATAGCGCCCATCCCGTTCCTCGGGCCGATCGGTGCGGTCCGGGTGGGTCGGGTGGGGGGCAAGTTGGTCCTCAATCCCACCTATGCCCAGATGGAAGGATCCGACATCGATATGGTGGTCGCGGGGACCCAAAGCGCTGTAGTGATGCTTGAGGCCGGAGCCAACGAGGTCCCTGAAGAGTTGATGATGGAGGCGATCGAGTTTGGGCATAAGGGGATCCAGCCCATGATTAACATGGCGCTGGAGCTGGCGAAAGAGCTTCGGGTTGAAAAGGCGCCATTCAGTATTTGCCCTGTGGATCCCGAGTTAGGTGAGCGCGTGAACCACCTGGCCCGCCAAGGGCTTCGGACCCTGACCGGGATCGCGGAGAAGGAGGAACAGCGGAGCCGTCGACAGCAGCTCTTTGATGAGGTCATGGCGGCGTTCAGCAATGAGGCGGAGGACCGGACAGCAGTCGTCAGGAGGCTGTTTGAGCAGATCGAGCACGAGGAGTTACGCCGAATGATCCTGGAAGACGGGAAGCGGGCGGACGGAAGATCGCTCGAGGATGTTCGACCGATTACCGCCGAGGTCGGTGTCCTGCCAAGGACTCATGGATCAGCCCTCTTCACAAGGGGTCAGACGCAGGCTCTTGTGACCACCACGCTCGGCACCTCGGAAGATGAACAGCGTCTGGATAATCTCGAGGGAGAGGGTACTAAACGGTTTATGCTCCATTACAACTTTCCACCGTTCAGCGTCGGCGAGGTTAAGTTCATGCGCGGTCCCGGTCGACGCGAGATTGGGCACGGGGCCCTCGCCGAGCGAGCCCTTCTCGCGGCGCTGCCGACGAAGGAGGAGTTTTCGTATACCCTTCGGATTGTCTCAGATATCCTCGAGTCGAACGGGTCGTCTTCCATGGCGACGGTCTGCGGCGCGAGCCTCAGCTTAATGGATGCCGGGGTTCCGATCCGGTCAGCGGTGGCCGGAGTAGCGATGGGGCTCGTCATGGAAAATGAGCAGGCGGCGATTCTCACCGATATCATCGGACTTGAGGATCACCTTGGCGACATGGACTTTAAGGTGGCCGGCACCCGGAAAGGGATCACGGCGCTGCAACTGGATATCAAGACCCAAGGTATCACGCCTAGCCTCATGCCGAAGGCGCTGGATCAGGCCAGACGCGCTCGTCTCCATATTTTGGATCAAATGGATCGCGCCATTGCGGAGCCAAGGCCGAATATGTCGGCGTATGCCCCACGCATCATCACGCTGATGATTCCGGTGGACAAAATCCGTGACGTCATCGGCCCTGGCGGTAAGGTGATCCGCGGGATTGTGGCAGACTCCGGGGCGAAGATCGATGTCTCTGACGACGGGCGGATTGAGATCGCCTCGGTTGACGAAGAGGCAGCACAGAAGGCTTTGTCGATCATCAGCAAGATCGTCGAGGTTCCTGAGGTAGGCAAGGTCTATCAAGGGAAGGTAGTCAAGATTATGGACTTTGGTGCTTTTGTCCAGATCCTTCCCGGCACTGATGGCCTTCTGCATATCTCTCAAATTGCCGAACACCGGGTGAAGAGGGTCGAGGATATCTTGTCGGAAGGGGATGAGGTCATGGTAAAAGTGATCGACGTCGACAAGAACGGGAAGATCCGGTTGAGTCGGAAAGAGGTGGTACAGTCGGAGACGCAGGTTAAGGCGGAGTAGAGGTCCTCCTAAGTAATGAGCCTTCTCTCCTATAATCGCCAGGTATTGCCGAACGGGATGGTCGTGCTCAGCGAGCGGATGCCTGCCGTCAAGTCGGCTACGATCGGCGTCTGGGTGCGGGTCGGATCGCGGGACGAGGCGGGAGAGGTAGCCGGCGTCTCGCATTTCATCGAGCACATGCTCTTTAAGGGGACCCAGCGGCGGAGCGCGCAGGAGATCGCCAGGGCGATTGACGCCGTTGGCGGCACGCTTGACGCCTTCACGAGTCGCGAGAGCACCTGTTTCTATGCCAAGGTTTTGGGCGAGCACCTGCCTCTGGCCATTGATATCCTGGCTGATACCTTTCTCCACTCCAGTCTTAATTCCAAAGATATTGAGCGGGAGCAAGAGGTGGTTCTTCAGGAGATCAAGATGGTGGAGGATACCCCCGATGACCTGGTCCACGACCTCTTTGCGGAGGCGATCTGGAGTGATCACCCGGTGGCTAGACCGATCCTGGGGCGCAAGGAGACGGTGCGCGCCTTTACACAAGACGACGTCCGTTGTCACATGGATCGCTTCTACCGTCCTGATCGCACCGTAGTGGTGGCGGCTGGCGATCTGGAGCACGAGCACCTCGTGGAGCTGGTGGCGCAAGCGTTCAATGGGTTTGAAGGTCGATCCGTTCACGTCGATCTTCCACCTCCAAGTTGTACGGCGGCGGTCAGGGTGGAGGAGCGTGATACGGCCCAGCTTCACCTGTGCCTCGGCATGGACGGCCTGCCGCATGCGCATCAGGATCGCTATGCGCTCTACCTGTTAAACGCCATGCTGGGCGGCAGCATGAGCTCCAGACTCTTTCAGGAGATTCGTGAAAAACGGGGTTTGGCGTATTCAATCTACTCCTACCAGGCATCATATCGTGATTGTGGGCTGCTGGTCATTTATGCGGGGACCAATCCGGAGTCCTCAGGCCTGGTCGTGGACCTGATTCGTGGTGAGTGCGCCCGCTTGCGGAATCAGCCGGTCGATCCCAGCGATCTCCAACGGGCGAAGGATCAGCTGAAGGGCGGCCTGCTCCTCGGGCTCGAGGGAACCAGCAGTCGGATGACTCGCCTTGCCAAGACAGAGATCTATTTCGAGGGCACCTATGGCCTGGAAGAAATCATCGCCGGGATCGATGCGGTGTCCATTAATCAGTTCGAGTCGCTGACGAGAAGGATTTTGCGCGACGAGGCGTTTGCCATCACTACGATCGGCCCTGTCGCTCAGACGGCCCTCCTCTCTTGATCACAAATCCCGATGATCCCACGCTATACGCTTCCCCGGATGGTCTCTGTATGGGAACCGCAGAACCGCTACGCCGCCTGGTTACGGATCGAGCTGTTGGCGTGCGAGGCGTGGACCGAGCTGGGCGTCGTTCCGCGCGAGGCGTTAGCTGTCATCCAGGAGCGGGCCGGCTTCGACCTTAACCGCATCCAGGAGATCGAAAGGGAAGTTCGCCACGATGTCATCGCCTTTGTCTCGGCGGTGGCGGAGCGGGTCGGCCCGGAGGCGCGCTACCTTCATTTCGGGCTGACGTCCTATGATGTCGTCGACACGGCTCTCGCGGTGCAACTTCAGCAGGCTGCCGGCATTCTGCTGGAAGACCTGGAGGCGCTCTCTCAAACGCTCGCCGGCCTCGCCAGACGCCATAAGCATACGATGATGATCGGGCGGACGCATGGGATCCATGCCGAGCCAACAACCTTTGGTTTGAAGCTGGCGCTCTGGTATTGCGAAGTGGAGCGCAATCTTGATCGCCTCCGCCGGGCCAGGGAGACCGTTGCGTACGGCAAGCTCTCCGGCGCCGTCGGGACCTTCGCCCACCTGCCGCTGTTTGTGGAGCAGCATGTCTGCGCCCGGCTCGGGCTGAAGCCGGCGCCGATCTCCAGCCAGATTCTCTCCAGGGATCGACACGCTGAATTTGTGCTCACGCTCGCCCTGATCGGAACCTCTCTCGATAAGTTCGCCACGGAGATCCGCCACCTGCAGCGGACTGAGGTGCGTGAGGTCGAGGAGCCGTTTGTCGAAGGACAGAAGGGTTCTTCAGCCATGCCTCACAAGCGGAACCCGGTTGCCTGTGAACAGGTGTCCGGACTAGCGAGATTGCTGAGAAGTTACGCCCAGTCTGGCCTGGAGAACGTGCCGTTATGGCACGAGCGCGACATCAGCCACTCATCCGTGGAACGGGTGATTCTGCCCGATGCGACCATCCTGCTTGACTACCTTCTGGTCCGGTTCCGAGAGGTTCTTGAGGGACTGCGGGTCTATCCGGATCGAATGCGTCGCAACCTGGAGATGACGGGGGGGCTGGTGTTTTCTGAGGCCGTGTTACTCGCGCTGGTTGGCAAGGGGCTTACCAGGGAAGAAGGCTACCGGCTGGTGCAGCGGCACGCCATGCGGGCGTGGGAGTCGGGTGAACCGTTCAAGCCGCTTCTGCTGGCCGACCCGGAGATTTGCCGGCATCTCTCGCCTGACGAGGTTGAAAGCTGCTTTGACCTGGGCTATCATCTGCGACATCTGGATGACATCTTTGCGCGTGTAGGTCTCTAACGACGTTAGACATTACTACTCGAAACTGAACACTCAAGACTAAAAACTGAAAACTCAAAGATGTTGACTGCGAAGATTTATGTGACCTTGAAGCCTGGTGTCCTCGACGCCCAGGGAGACACGGTACGATCGGCCCTTGAGACGCTGGGGTTTAAGGGGCTGGCGGACGTACGGGTCGGAAAGTTCATGGTGCTGACGCTGAACAGTCTCACGAAGGAGCAGGCGACTGCGCAGGTTGATGAGATGTGCAGGCGGCTGCTCGCCAATCCGGTGATTGAAGACTACTGCTTCGAGTTGGAGGGGGCCACCGGATGAAATTCGGCATTGTGGTCTTTCCCGGCTCCTGGAGTCACCAGGACTTCCACCATGTTATTGTGAACGTCCTGAAGGAGGAGGCCTGCTACCTCTGGCATAAGGAGGCCAATCTTCACGGTGTGGATTGCGTGATCCTCCCGGGCGGATTCGCGCATGGTGACTATCTGCGGTCGGGTGCCATCGCGCGACTGTCCCCTGTCATGGGCGCAGTGGCGGCCTTTGCGGACGCAGGCGGCCCGGTCCTTGGCAGTTGCAACGGGTTTCAAATCTTAACCGAGGCGGGACTGCTGCCGGGCGCGCTGTTGCCTAACGATTGCCTGCACTACCGGTGTCGATGGGTCCACCTGAGGACGGAGAGCCGGCAGACTCCCTTTACGTCTGCCATGCAACCGGGACAGGTGGTGCGGATGCCGATTTCGCACGGCGACGGGCGATACTATATCGACCAGGTGGGGTGGAAAAGGCTGGTGGACGGTGATCAGGTTATCTTTCGCTACTGTGATGCGACGGGGGCGCTCGCGGACGATGCGAACCCGAACGGGTCGCTGGATTCTATCGCCGGCATCTGCAACGAACGCCGCAATGTTCTCGGATTGATGCCGCATCCGGAGCGGGCCGCCGAACCGATCCTGGGCTCTGAAGATGGCGGCCTGATGTTCGCGTCGATCCTTGACAGCTTCGTCCGCTCCCCGCTCACGACATGCGGGGACAGGGCCTGAGGCTTGGACTATGACCGTATCGGCTGTCTCCCCGGATCTGATCGCGTCACACGGCCTGACGACCGACGAGTACGACAGGATCATAGCCACCATCGGTCGTGAACCGAACCTAGTCGAGTTGGGGATGTTCGGTGCGATGTGGTCGGAACACTGCAGCTACAAAAGCTCGCGGGTGCATCTGGCGACGCTGCCGACGGAAGGGCCGCGCATCCTTCAGGGGCCGGGGGAGAACGCGGGTGTCCTTGACATCGGGGACGGGCTGGCGCTGGTCTTCAAGATGGAAAGCCATAACCACCCGTCCTTTATCGAGCCGTACCAGGGAGCAGCCACAGGCGTAGGGGGAATTATCCGGGATATCTTCACTATGGGGGCGCGGCCGATTGCGCTCTGTGATTCGCTCCGCTTCGGACCGCTGACCGATCCGAAGAACCGCTACCTGTTCGGCCGTGTGGTGGCCGGCATTGCCGGGTACGGGAATGCGGTGGGCGTGCCGACCGTGGGCGGAGAGGCGTGCTTCGCCGAGCCGTATAGCGGCAACCCGCTGGTGAACGTGCTGTGCGTCGGGATCGCGCGGAAAGATCGGCTGTTCTTTTCCGGGGCCGGTGGAATTGGGAACCCGGTGATCTACGTTGGGGCCAAGACCGGACGCGACGGGATCCATGGCGCCACGATGGCCTCCGGCGTCTTCGATGAGGGAGCCGAGGCGAGAAGGCCGACCGTCCAGGTTGGTGACCCCTTTCGCGAAAAGTTGTTGATCGAGGCCTGCCTGGAGTTGATGGAGGGGGACGACTTGGTTGCGGTCCAGGATATGGGGGCGGCGGGATTGACCTGCGCGACCGCCGAGATGGCGAGCCGCGGCGGTACCGGGATCGAGATTGACCTCGCCCACGTCCCCCGGCGAGAACCGGGAATGACGGCCTACGAGCTGATGCTCTCGGAGTCGCAGGAGCGGATGCTCGTGGTCGCAAAAGCGGGAAGCGAGGAGCGGGTTCGAACCGCCTTTGAGAAGTGGGATCTCGATGCGGCTGTCATCGGGCGGGTAACCGAGGGGGAGTTGCTGCGGGTCCTGGACCATGGTAGGCCGGTGGCAGAGATTCCGGCCGACGCCCTGGCATCCGAGGCGCCCGCGTATCACCGGCCGAGCCTCCGTCCCGTCGAGGCCGATGCGTGGCAACGGCTCGACCTGGATCGCCTCCCACTCCCTGACGACTATTCGGCTGTCCTGTTGGAGCTGTTGCGGTCGCCAAACCTCTGCTGCAAGGAACGGATCTGGGAGCGCTATGACCACATGCTGTTCCTGGGCACGATTGTCGGGCCGGGATCGGACGCCGTCGTCCTGCGACTGGCCGGAGGCACACGCGCCATTGCGCTTTCCGTTGACGGCAATGACCGCTACTGCACGGTGGATCCCTATCGGGGAGCCATGATCGCCGTCGCCGAGGCAGCCAGAAACGTCGTCTGCGCCGGCGGCGAGCCGCTCGCCATCACCAACTGCCTGAACTTCGGCAATCCGGAGCGCCCGGAGATCATGTGGCAGTTCGTTGAGGCGGTCAAAGGAATCGGCGAGGCCTGCCGGGCCTTGCAGACCCCCGTCACCGGCGGTAACGTGAGCTTATACAATGAGACATCTGGACAGGCGATCTTTCCTACGCCCATGATCGGGATGGTCGGCCTCCTGGACGATGTGAGCTACGCGACAGGCCAGTGGTTCAAGGCTGAAGGGGATCTGGTGGTGCTGTTGGGCGAGACGCGGGAAGAGCTGGGGGCGAGCGAATACCTGGCGATCCGGTTCGGGTTGGTTCAAGGCGCGCCCCCCTCGTTGGACCTGGCCAGGGAGCAGGCCGTGCAGCGCGCCTGTCGCGAGGCGATTCGAGCGGGGATCATCAGTTCGGCGCATGACTGCTCGGAGGGCGGGCTGGCCGTTGCGCTGGCGGAGTCGTGCCTGGGGGCGACGCCGATCGGTGTCGATGTTCAACTGACGGACGCGATTCGCCCCGATGCGTTGCTCTTCGGGGAATCACAATCCCGGATCGTCGTGTCCCTCAAGCCGTCCGACTGGCCGAGACTGGAGAAGATCGCAGCGGCGTACCAGGTCCCTGTGGCGCGTCTTGGAACGGTCGGGGGGACCAGATTGAAGCTTCGCGCCCCGGCATGCGGGGTTGAACTTTCTCTGGCAGAGGTCGAGGCCGCCTGGCGAGGCGGGTTGGCGCCGGCACTGGGCGCGTAAGGCAGGAGCGAGGTACGATGAAATCGGTACAGATCGGTATCTTGGGGTTCGGGACCGTAGGCTCCGGGGTGGTGAAGCTGATTCAGGAAAACAGGGCCCTCCTGGAGCAACGGCTCGGCGGGCAGGTCGTCATCCGTCGGATCGCCGATACCGATATCCAACGACGGCGAAACGTTGACGTGGACCCGACCATACTGACCACCGATGCGATGGCCGTGCTGGAAGACCCCGCCATCGACATCATTGTGGAGTTGATCGGGGGCTGTGATGTCGCGCTCAGGTTTTGCCGGGAGGCGCTGGCCAGGGGTAAGCATCTGGTGACGGCCAATAAGGCGTTGTTGTCTACCCACGGGCTTGAACTGTATCGGACTGCAGCGGCACGCCGGGTATCGATCGGGTTTGAGGCCAGCGTCTGCGGCGGTATTCCGCTGATCCGGGCTATGAAGGAGGGGCTGGTCGCCGATCGGGTCCGTTCGATCGTCGGCATCGTGAACGGCACCTGTAATTACATCCTCACGACGATGACGGACAGCAAGAGGCCGTTTGCTGAGGTGTTGGCCGAGGCCCAAGTCCACGGCTATGCCGAGGCGAATCCGTCTTTGGACGTGGACGGGATCGACTCCGCACACAAGCTGCAGATTCTGGCGACGCTGGCGTTCGGGGCCTATGTGCCCCTCAACAGGATGTACGTCGAGGGGATCCGGCAGATCGATGCCTCCGACATCGAATACGCGCGCGAGTTGGGATATCGGATCAAGCTGTTGGCGATCGCCAAGCAGCTGAATGGCGAGTTGGAGGCGAGGGTACATCCGGCGCTCATCCCAGAGGATGACCTGTTGGCGTCGGTCGGTGGCGTTCACAACGCCGTCTATGTCGTCGGCGATGCCGTGGGCTCGCTGATGTTCTACGGGCGCGGGGCAGGCCAGATGCCGACCGCTTCTGCCGTCGTCAGCGACATCGCCGAGATCGCCAGAGGCCTGCTGCACGATCCTGGCGCAAGGGGTGTTCCGCCTCCGCAGATCTCGGAGGCGGAGGCCGAGGTCAAGGAGATGGCGGCCGTTCGCTCCTGTTACTATCTCAGGATCATGGCGATCGACAAGCCAGGGGTCCTATCGAGGGTCACCGGAATCCTGGGCAGCAATAACATCAGCATCGTCTCCGTCATCCAAAAAGGACGTCATGAACAGAGCGCTGTGCCGATTGTCATGTTGACCCATGAGGCGGTAGAGGGCGATATGCAACGGTCGCTTCGCGCCATCGACCAACTCGATGTGGTGAGTGAAGAGACCGTGTGCCTCAGGGTCGAGGGAGTCACCGATTGAGCCAACTATGAAGACGATGAGCTGGAAGGGGATTATCGAGCAGTACCGGGCGTTTTTGCCTGTGACCGATCGAACGCCGGTCGTCACCCTGGGCGAGGGAAATACACCGCTCGTGCGCGCCGAACGGCTCCAAGCTGCGCTTAAGATTGAGGCAGAGATATATTTGAAGTATGAGGGGCTCAATCCAACCGGCTCCTTCAAGGACAGAGGGATGACTCTCGCCATCAGCAAGGCGGTGGAGGAAGGGGCCAGGGCCGTCATCTGCGCCTCGACCGGGAATACCTCGGCCTCTGCCGCGGCATACGCGGCTCGAGCAGGACTGCGCGCCTTTGTGCTGATCCCTGAGGGGAAGATCGCGCTGGGCAAGCTGGCTCAGGCGATGATCCATGGTGCGCAGGTGCTGCAGATCGAGGGCAACTTCGACCAAGCCCTGCAGATCGTGAGGCGGATCGCTGCAGATCAGCCCATTGTGTTGGTCAACTCCGTGAACCCGTATCGGATCGAGGGACAGAAGAGCGCCGCCTTTGAGGTTTGCGAGCGGCTCGGGCGGAGCCCGGACTACCACTTTACACCGGTTGGCAACGCGGGTAATATCACCGCGTACTGGAAGGGGTATCAGGAATATTTCAAGGCCGGACAGATCACCTCGCTACCAAAGATGATGGGATGGCAGGCGGAAGGCGCGGCGCCGATCGTCCTGGGGAAGGTGGTCGAGCAGCCGGAGACCGTCGCCACAGCCATCCGGATCGGCAACCCGGCAAGCTGGCATGGGGCGGTAGCTGCTGCTGCCGAGTCCGGCGGACGGATTGATATGGTTTCTGACAGCGAGATCACCGACGCGTATCGTCTCTTGGCCTCTGTGGAAGGGGTCTTCTGCGAGTTGGCCTCGGCGGCGTCGGTGGCCGGGCTCATCAAATATTGCCGGTCGAATCGTCTCCCGAAGGATGCGGTTGTGGTGTGCGTGCTCACCGGGCACGGCCTGAAAGAACCCGATGCTGCGATCCGTCTCTCGCAGCAGCCTGTCACGGTAAAGGCCGATCCCGAGGCTGTGCAGAAGCTTCTATCGGTCTAGCCGGCCCATCGAATTTCGTTTGACAGCGAGGACCGCCGACGCTATAGTCTTTTTGCGGATGCGGGAATAGCTCAGCGGTAGAGCATCGCCTTGCCAAGGCGAGGGTCGCGGGTTCAAATCCCGTTTCCCGCTCCAACCTTGCGACCTGGGAAACCGTTATCAAACAAATACATAATGTAATCGGTATGTTGCCCAAGGCCGTACCCACCTATGATTTCCTGCTGGCTCAATTGCTGGATCACGTCATCATTGCCTGTCTTGCGGCGGCGTAGCCAAGTGGCTAAGGCAGAGGTCTGCAAAACCTTTATTCGGCGGTTCGAGTCCGCCCGCCGCCTCCACTCGATCCGACACTTGTTGTGGGCTGTTATCCTGTCACTGACAACCGTCATCGGTTGTACGTCGATTCAGCCGCCTACCCCGTTCGAGGGCGAACCACTAGGCCGTCCAGGCCCCATGGAGCAACTCCCCCTCATCACCCTGATGCTGTGGCACGCCCGAGATCTCTCGCTCACGCCTGCACAGATCCAGGCTTTAGACCGTCTTCGCAGCGATTTCCAGCGACAGGCCGAGCTGCAGGCCGCAGAGCTTCAACGAATGGAACAGGAGCTGCAGCGATTGTTCAGCAGAGAGCCGATCGACCTGGCGCAGGTGGAGGCCAGGATGCGGAAGATAGAGGCACTTCGGACTGATCTCCGTGTGGGTCGGATCAGGACCATCGAGAAGGGGAAGGCAATACTGACACCGGAGCAGTGGAGGAAGCTTCAGCCGCTGGTTCGCGGCGGACTATAACGAAAGAAGGGGATGGCGCATGGCGAAGCGTACCAAGGTTCAACTTGGCACTGAGACTGTTGGCGGGGTCGACCTCGATTTCCGGACGATGCGCGAGGAGTGGAACGAGTACGAAACCGAGGACGGAAGCCGGATCCGTGTGAAGCTGGTGGTCACTGAGATCATCCGCACGGACCAATTCGATACCCAGGCGGATCAGCCGGTCTATGTCGTCCGGTCCGGGAATATCGTGGTTACGAAAGCACCGGACGAGCTGAAAGAAAAGCTGCGCCGTCGCCAGTCCGAGTAGCGCGAGTAAGACCTTGCCGGGGTGGCGGAACTGGGAGACGCTCGGGACTTAAAATCCTGCGGGCTTCGGCTCATGCGGGTTCGACTCCCGCCCCCGGCACCATTTATTCCGGTGCTTATCTCACCCTCCCTCGATTCATAAACTCTTTCTCTCCCGAATTGTGCCCGTTGTAATAGCATTCCGCACCCGCTGTATTCCAAGAGTCCAGAGTAGGATCTGATATTTGTTTCTCCGACTTTCTCACTATCCAATCCACCCTTGCCGTATTTTCCGCCCCCCGTGTTACTTAAGCGGGTATCCTCTTATTACGCAGAGCATAATATATATTGCATTACGGTAACGGATGGTGTACGCGTGATGCATGAAAATCGACACGCGCACGCTCTCTCCTTCGGCCCAGGAAAGCCTTCGCATCCGGGCGGTCAAAGCGGTTCTGGCAGGACATACCCAGGTCGAGGTCGCTGGGATCTTCGGCGTGCCCCGGCAGACAGTCGGGCTCTGGGTCAAGGCGCATCAACGTGGGGGCCTTCGATCGCTCAAGGCCAAGCAGCGGGGACGTCCGAAGGGCGGCACGCTGCGTCCCTGGCAGGCGGCCCAGATCGTCCGGTCGATCACGGATCGGACGCCGGACCAATTGAAACTGCCGTGCTCTCTGTGGACGCGGGAAGCCGTGGGGCGCCTGATCACGGATCGGTTCGACATCCAGCTGTCGGTCTGGACGGTGGGGCGCTATCTGGCGCAGTGGGGGTGTACCCCGCAGAAGCCGGTGCGTCGGGCCGTTGAGCAGAATTCGGAACAGGTGCGCCGGTGGCTGGACGAGGAGTACCCGGCGATCCGGTCGCGGGCAACGCGAGAGGGCGCCGAGCTGTACTGGGGAGACGAGATGGGGGTGCGGTCCGACCAGGTGGCGGGACGGTCGTACGGGCGCCGGGGGCAGACGCCGGTCATCCCTGGAACGGGACAGCGGTTCGGCTGCAACATGATCTCCGCCATCACCAACCGGGGTCGCCTGAACTTCATGGTCTTTCGTGAGCGGTTTAACGATCGGGTGTTCCTGAACTTCCTCACGCGATTGGTCCGTCAGGTGCCACAGAAGGTGTTCCTGATCGTGGACGGCCATCCGGTGCACCGGGCCGCACGCGTCACGCGATGGGTGCGCGCACATGCCACAAGGATCGAACTGTTCCGCCTGCCCAGCTACAGTCCCGACCTCAATCCCGATGAGATGCTCAACCAGGATGTGAAAAGCAATGTCGTTGGTCGTCGACGTGCCGGGTCCCCGTCGGAACTGGTGTCGACCGTGCGAGGCTTCCTCCGTGGTTGTCAACGCCAACCCGATGTTGTCAGCCGCTCTTTTCACAAAGATTCAGTCCGGTATGCGACCGCCTGACGGCAAGATATATTATGCTCCCCGTAATAAAAGAATCTCAAAACGCCAGGGTCGTTCGGAGCGGCTCTTCGGGCTGCAGACCCAGACCGTGGCGAATCGCTGGGGCTAGTTCCAGCGCGAGTTACTTGTCAAATCTGGTTGCACATGGTATGCTTCAGTCGCAATCCTACACCGAAGTCGAGTACCGGTCAATGCTCGGAGAGCGGCTCTTCTAGCGAGGTTGCAGAATCGTCATGGTTGGGAACCTATGAAATTTCTCGTGGTTTTAGAAGAAGGAGAGGATGGCTACATCGTGGCTGAATGCCCGGCCTTGCCCGGGTGTATCTCCCAAGGGAGAAATGCCGAGGAAGCACTGGCGAACATTCGGGAGGCGATCCAGGGCATTGTGGCCATTCGACAAAAACACGGGCTCCCTATTCCCGAGGAGCACGTGGTTGAGGTCGCGGTCCCGGCATAGTGGCGAAGCTTCCGGTCATCTCAGGGCGGGAAGCCGGGAAAGCGTTTGCTAAGCTTGGCTTTGCGTATGATCACCACCGAGGCTCTCACATGATCTACTATCACCTATCCGGCCGCCATCTCTCCATCCCGGATCATAACGAACTGGATCGGGGAACCCTCCGCAAGCTCATCCGGTATGCCGGGATCACGGTGGATGAGTTCCTGTCGCTCCTTCAGGATTCGTAATCTCCTCCATTCCTGGTGTCAGTTCTGGTGCTAGTACGGCATCAAAAATGGGCGCATATGGTACAACTCAGTCGCAAGGCTTTTCTCAGGTAACTCCGCGTCTGTCCTCACAAACCCGCGCCTGTAGCGAATTTGCAGGCCAGCCGTTAGGCGGTCTTAAAATCCTGCGGGCTTCGGCTCATGCGGGTTCGACTCCCGCCCCCGGCACCAACAAGGATAGTCCTTCTTGATTCCACCCGCTGAAGAGCCTGAGCCACGTCCTCATCTTCTTAACGTGCTTTGTGGGCGTTTCCTGGTCGCCAGCCGACAAGCTAGCCAGGATCGCGGCAAGCCGCCCTCAGTTGAATTCGACCTCTACCTTGGGCATTGTGCTTCTCCTCTGATGACGGCACCAGTAATCCCTTCGCTCCTTTCGGCTTGACGCCCCCACGTCCTGGAATTACCATTCGATTACTTGGTTGGGGCCTCTTTTAGCAACGGAGGTCAGGATGCCGATTCTCAGAGCAGTACAGGCCGATATTACAACGCTGGCTGTCGATGCGATTGTAAACGCCGCGAATTCGTCGTTGCTGGGCGGGGGTGGAGTGGATGGCGCGATTCACCGGGCGGCAGGGCCTGGATTGTTGGCCGAGTGTCGTTCGCTGGGTGGATGTCATTCCGGCGATGCAAAGATGACAAAGGGCTTTCGACTGCCTGCGAAATATGTCATCCATACCGTCGGCCCGATATGGCGAGGGGGTTCCCACGGCGAGAAAGAGGTGCTCGCCTCCTGCTATACCACATCGTTACGGCTGGCCGCCGATACCGGGCTGTCCAGAGTGGCCTTTCCGTGTATCAGTACCGGCGTCTATGGATACCCGAAGGCGTTGGCCGCGCAGGTCGCTGTGGAAACGGTTCGCGATTTCGTTGCGAGCGATCAGAGGGTGAAGGAGGTGATCTTTGTCTGCTTCTCTACCGCTGACCTTGCCACATACACCGCGTTACTTGCTGATAAGAGTTGAGGTGCGGTGTGCGCACATTGCCTGACCGTACTGGAGTGTACTCGCTACGCGAGGTATTCCATACAAGGGCGGCGCTCCACGGTATTCGCAGGCTGCAATGTGGCTACCGGGACGCCGTACTTGGTGATCGTGATCTTCTCTCCTTTGGCGACACGCTCTAAGAGCTCAGGCAGATGCGTTTTCGCCTTATACGCTCTGATGCTTTTCATGAATGCCCCCGTTGTGCATAACAACGAGTCCACCGTCGCGCGAGACCTGGAATGACGATCTTGCGCGATTATCAGAAGCTTGCGACCGTCTTACGGATGAACGTTTTGTCTACATCCTGGAGCATCCGGAAATGGCGGGCATGGAGAAGGCGATCGAGGAAACGCTTCAACATTCTTAGGCTGCGATTCAGTCGCTGAGCGACGAGCAGGCCAGATTTTACTATCGTCTCTATGTGGGTACAATGGTGGGAGACAAGTATCTCTGTGTGGTCGTTAAGGTGCACGCAGTCACCGCGTTTGTGCTTACGGCGTATCTGACCGACAAGGTAAAGAAAGGAGAGCAGTTATGGCCGAAAGGAAAGTAAAGATCTGGTACGACCCGGAAGGCGACTACCTGGAGGTTATATTCGACCAGCGTCCGGGCTATTTTCACGAAACCGAGAATGATCAGGTCATGGAAAAGATAGACGCGGAGGGAAACTTACTCGGCTTCTCGGTGCTCAAGGTGAGCGCCCTAAGTAAGAAACCCCTGGAAGTCGCGCTCTGACGCGCGAGGACGGCGAACTTACGGGCGAACTGACCGATGGCCTACGTTGGTGACCGTGCCGTCATCGGCGATGCCTTCGAGCCGGGGCTGGTGAAGGTCAGCCGAGAAAGGAGTGGTCGGAATGCCGAATCAAGGGGTACGAGTGGTGGCCCGAGTTGTTGCCCGTCATGGAAAGGTAGAAGAACTCCGGACCTTGCTGCAGGGCCTGGTCGAGCCCACGCGCAGGGAGCCTGGCTGCGTGACGTACGAGTTGCTTCAAAATAAGACCGATCCGACAGATTTTACTTTTGTGGAAGAGTGGCGAAGCGAAGGCGATCTTGATGCGCACCTACAGTCGCCACACCTGCAACGCGCTCGTGTGAAGTTGCCGGATTTGGCTGCCGCCGATCCGGATATCCGCCGGTATACTGTGGTTGTGTAACGAGTACGCTACCGTAAGTTCCCCCTCACCCGCACCCTCTCCTCCAAGATGGGGGGGGCGAGGGGAATAGAAAAGGCGCTCTTGCGGCGCCCATAGGGTATCCGTCTGGCGAGGAGAGATTTGACGGTGAGATTGTCGCGCTCCCGCTGGTCGCTGGCAATAACGCGCCCCAATCCTCACTCTTGAGAAGCTGAACCAGCCTTGATCTGTTATCCAGGATGTGTTACGTTGTCGAACGATGATGCCGTCTGCCTGCGTGCGGACACGCACAGGCTGGAGAGAGAAGGGAAGAGGCACGCTAACAGGATCTGAGATGTCGCGCGAAAAGAAGACCGGATACGATCCTCACGGAATTGAAGAGCGTTGGGCCAAGGTCTGGGAAGCGACCGGCGCCAGTCACGTCGACGAGTCCTCGCGGAAGCCGCCGTACGCCATCGTGATCCCGCCGCCCAATATTACCGGCTTCCTGCATATCGGCCACGCCATGAATAACACGCTCCAGGATATCCTGATTCGATGGCGGCGGATGCAGGGATATAATGCCCTTTGGATGCCCGGCACCGACCACGCGGGTATTGCGACGCAGAACGTCGTCGAGCGACAGCTTGCCGATGAGGGACGCCGGCGAGAGGATCTCGGCCGTGAAGGGTTCGTGGCGCGAGTCTGGCAATGGAAGGAGGAATCGGGCGGGACAATCGTCCGCCAGCTCAAGCGGCTGGGGGCGTCCTGCGACTGGGACCGGGAATGTTTTACCATGGACGAACCCCGTCAGCAGGCGGTCCGCGAGGTGTTCGTCCGTCTGTTCCGCGATCGTTTGATCTATCGCGGGGAGCGGCTGATCAACTGGTGCCCGCGCTGCCAGACAGCGCTCTCAGACATCGAGGTGGAGCACGAAGAGGCGAACGGGTTTCTGTACCATATCAGATACCCTCTCGCGGATGATCCGGCGACCGCACTCATCGTTGCCACCACCCGTCCTGAGACGATGCTGGGCGATACCGCCGTGGCGGTCCACCCGGACGACCCGCGTTACAATCGATTTATTGGCCGCCAGGTAAGGCTCCCGCTTACCGGGCGGACTATTCCGGTGGTAGGCGATCCGATTCTCGTAGATCGGGAGTTCGGCACCGGCGCGGTGAAGATCACCCCCGCTCACGACTTCAACGACTTTGACGCCGGGGAGCGACACGGCCTACAGCGGATCGCCCTTTTTGACCGGAAGGGAACGATCGCGGCCGATCCGGAAGAGAAAGCGCAAATAGATCCGTCGCTTTTGAAGGACATTCTGTGGAAAGAGGTTGCGGTGGCGCGCGAACTGGTGCTGGATCGGTTGCGGTACGAAGGATTACTGGAGAAGGTGGAGGCGCACCGGCATGCGCTGGGGAAATGTTACCGGTGCAGGAGCGTGGTGGAGCCGTTCCTGTCGACGCAATGGTTCGTGAAGGTGGGTCCGCTGGCCGAGCCGGCCATCCGGGCGGTGGAAGAGGGCAGGACCAGGTTTATCCCTCAGCAGTGGGAGAATACCTACTTTGCCTGGATGCGGAACATCAAGGACTGGTGTATCTCGCGGCAACTATGGTGGGGCCATCAGATCCCGGCTTGGTACTGCCTTGAATGTGAGAGGGAAGCACAGCCGATCGTCTCGGTAGAACAGCCTGCCGGTTGCCCTAGATGCGGCAGCCGGCAGCTTATCCAAGACCCCGATGTCCTTGATACCTGGTTCTCGTCGGCTCTCTGGCCTTTCTCCACCATGGGCTGGCCGGAGCAGACCGAACTGCTCCGACAGTTCTATCCGACCTCGACGCTGGTCACGAGCTTTGACATTATCTTCTTCTGGGTCGCCAGGATGATGATGATGGGGCTCAAGTTCATGGGTGATGTCCCGTTCAGAGAGGTCTATATCCATGCCCTAGTACGCGACGCAGAGGGGCAGAAGATGTCGAAGTCGAAGGGGAACGTGATCGATCCCATCGAGATCATCGACAAATATGGCGCCGATGCGTTCCGCTTCACGCTGGCCGCGCTTGCGGCCCATGGCCGCGACATCCGGCTCTCGGAAGATCGGATCGAAGGGTATCGTCATTTCTGCAACAAGCTGTGGAACGCCCATCAGTTCCTCTCCCGTTACCTGCCGCTTCTCGAAGGCCCGCCCCCACTCGTGAATTCTCTCTCTCTCGATCTGGCGGACCGGTGGCTGCTCCATCGTCTGCACGCGCTCATCGGGTCGGTGACGGGGGCGCTCCAGGAGTATCGGTTCAATGAGGCCGCGTCAGCCCTCTATCAGTTCGTCTGGCACGAGTACTGCGACTGGTATTTGGAGATCGTCAAGTCCCGCCTCACCTCGGATACGAGCGAAGAGCAGCGGCAAGCTGGGGTCGCGCTGTTGCTGCTGGGACTGGAGACCGCGCTGCGCCTGTTGCATCCATTCATGCCGTTTATTACCGAAGAGATCTGGGCGCAACTGCCGCATCGTGGAGAGACCAGCCTGATGCAGGAGCACTGGCCTAAAGCCGACCCGGCGTGGGAAGCCCCAGATGCCGAAGCCTCGATGGGCCTCTTGATGGATCTGACGCGGGCGACCCGCGACCTTCGTTTGGACCTGGAGATCGCTCCTTCGAAGTCAATTCGGCTTGTGCTTCGGACCTCCTCCGACCATGACGACAGGGCGATAGACGTGGTTATGCCGTACCTTGCGGTCCTGACGCGCGCGGAGCACGTCGCCTTCGGTCAACACCTGGATCGACCTTCACCGGGTGCGGTCGCCTTGGTCAACGGTATTGAGGTACACCTGCCGGTGGACGATCTGTCGGTCTTTGCAGCCCGACAGCAGAAGCTGCGGCGTGAGCTGGAAAAGGTGGAACAGGAGCTGGCAAGGGTGAACAAGAAATTGAGCAATGCCGATTTTGTTGCGAAGGCGCCGGCGGAGGTGGTAGCCAAGGAGCGGGACGGGCATGCCCGGCTCATGGATACCAGGATCAAACTACTTCAGCATCTTGAACGGATTGAACAGCTCTTGCGGCCCGCCTAACGACAGGCGGGCAGAAAAAGAGATTCGAAGTGGCTGTAAGGAACCATCAGGAACTCCTGGCGCCGTTACGAGAGACAGGGATCCGGGTCAGCTTGACCACGCGGCGGATCGGGACCGCGATCCACCTGTTCCAGGAGGTCGAGTCGACGAATGACGAAGCGGCCGTGCTGGCCGACCGTGGCGAGACGGAGGGGATGATCGTCATTGCGGAGCGGCAGTACCGTGGGCGTGGTCGGCTGGGTCGTCAATGGGAATCGCCGATGGGGCTGGGGCTGTATTTCTCCGTCATACTGAGACCGCCGATTCCGCCGCAGGGCGCCCCCGTGCTCGCTCTCATGGGTGCGGTAGCAGGGGCCGAGGCGATAGAACGGACCACGGGGTTCACGACAGCGCTCAAGTGGCCGAATGATCTGATCTTGCACGGCCGGAAGGTGGGCGGCATCCTGGGCGAGATGGCGGCAGAGGGCTCCCGCATCCTTTATGTCATCCTTGGGATCGGCATCAACGTGAACCAGACCGAGACGGACTTCGCAGGAGAGCTACGCCAGACTGCCGGTTCGCTCCGAGTTGAGGCCGGCTATCCCATAGATCGAACAGCGGTCGTGCGGTCACTCTGCGAGCGCCTCGACGGTTGGTACGAGCGGTTCTTGTGTGATGGACCCCAGCCCATTCTGGAACAGGTCCGGCGCCGCTGTCTGACCTTGGGTCGGATGGTCGTGGCCCGATCCGGCGATGAAGAGGTGTCCGGTTTCGCGGTCGAGCTGGATGGCAAAGGGCGGCTGGTGATCCGCGATGCAAGGGGTACGTTGCATCACCTGGTTGCCGGTGATGTCACGCTTACAGGGTAGAGACGTATGCTGCTCGCCTTGGACGTGGGTAATACCAATACGGTGGTCGGGGTATTCGAGGACAAGGAGCTCCGGGTGCATTGGCGGCTCAGTACCAGGCGGGAAGGGACCGGCGACGAATACGGGATGTTGATCAGTAATCTGTTACACCTCGGCGGGCTGGGGCCGGAGCAGATCTCGGCGCTTATTATCGCCTCAGTGGTCCCGCCGCTCCAATCATCCCTCGAGGAGATGGGCCATCGTTACTTCGGGATCGTCCCCCTGGTTGTCGGCTCTGGGATCAAGATTGGTATGCCGATCCTATACGATAGTCCGCGAGAGGTGGGGGCCGATCGGATCGTCAATGCGGTAGCGGCGTTCGAGGTCTACGGCGGCCCGGCGATTGTGGTGGATTTTGGCACCGCGACCACCTTTGACGCGGTCTCGGCCCAAGGGGAGTATGTAGGAGGCGTCATCGCTCCTGGTATCGGGATTGCCGCTGAGGCTCTCTTTGAGCGGACAGCCAAACTACCTCGAATCGATATCGCCAAGCCGAAAACTGTGGTGGGAAAAACGACAGTGGCCAGCATGCAATCCGGCCTGTTCTTCGGCTATCTCGGGCTGGTGGAAGGGATCGTGACGCGGATGCGTGAAGAGTTGGGGGGCGATCCCATCGTCATCGGTACTGGAGGTCTTGCCCACCTGATCCTTGCCGAGTCGCCAAGCGTCAAGCATGTAGACCCGCTGCTCACATTGACCGGCCTACGGATCATCTACGAGCGCAACATATAGGTAGGGCCGACCGACCGGTCGCCCCTACGCCTCGCGCTTCGTGCCGCAATGAGGACAGGCCAGCCAATCCTTCTGTAAAGACCGGCGACACTGACTACAGAGGATCTCCTCGGGGGGTGCAGGCGGCACTTCCCTTTCGGGCGATTCGACGGACTTCTTGAATTCGCGAATTGCCGTGCCGAGAGAGCTGCCAATTTGCGGCAGCTTGGCAGCGCCAAACACGACGAGGGCAATCAGTAAGATTACCAGCAGTTCCGGCATTCCGAGTCCGAACATCTACTCCTCCAATCCCTTCCGCGCCTTAACACCCAACATTTTAAAATTATACTAGCCTATCAGACTGCGGAATTCCATCAAAAACGGAGTTGGCGTCGCACTCTGACGATTTTTTCCTTGACAATTGTAACCTCTACCTTTAACCTACAACGGTTCTGAGACAGCAAGTATGAAGGGGGGAAGGTTACGTCATGAGCAAGACAATTCATCGCTCCGTTAATGAAATCGACAGGCGGTGGCATCTGATCGACGCGTCTGGACTGGTGCTTGGGAGGCTGGCCACTGAGGTGGCTGTGCTCCTGCGAGGGAAGCACAAGCCGATCTTCAGTCCGCACCTGGATACCGGGGATTTCGTGGTGATTGTGAATGCCGAGCGAGTGGTATTAACGGGTAAGAAGCTGAAAGATAAGCTTTATCACCGCCATTCGGGCTATCCGGGTGGGCTGAAGACGACCACGGCTGAGCGGATGATGAAGAGTCACCCAACGAGGATCCTGGAGGCCGCGGTTCGTGGGATGTTGCCCAAAACAAAGCTGGGCGATGCGCTGTTTCGTAAACTCAAGGTGTATGCCGGTCCCACTCACCCGCATGCATCGCAGCAGCCGACACCATTCGTTAAAAAGCCTGCCCTCAGCTCAGTCGAAGGGACAGTCAAGGAGGGATAAATTTCAGCTATGCCAGCGGAAGAGGCGTTGTTGTATGGGACGGGCCGACGAAAATCGTCTGTAGCCAGGGTGTGGTTGTCGCCCGGTGACGGGAAGATGGTGATCAATCGGCGGCCCCTGCAGGAGTACTTCAGCCGCCCGAGCAATCAAACCTTGGCCGTTCAGCCTCTGAAGACGATAGGGGTGGAGGGGAAGTTCGACCTGCGCGCTAACGTGGCCGGTGGGGGGTTGACCGGCCAGGCCGGAGCCGTTCGACTGGGCATCGCCCGCGCTCTCCTGGCTGTAGATGCTTCCTTGCGGCCGACGCTTCGGAAGGCCGGGCTCCTCACGCGGGACCCTCGAGTGAAGGAGCGGAAAAAATATGGCCAGAAGGGAGCCCGCGCACGGTTCCAATTCTCAAAGCGCTAATTGTTAGAAGCGATCAGCGGTCAGCTTTCAGCAGGTAGCTTTTGCTGATGGCTGGCCGCTTATGTTTTGAGCGGGTAGTGTAGGGGCAGGGCTTGCCATGCCCAACAGGGGCGCAGCAAGCAGCACCCTACATCGTTGACAACTGATGGCTGTATTTATGAAAGCGCAGATGGACGATACGGGGCGTAAGATCAGGGCAGCGGTGGTCGGAGCCAGCGGCTATACCGGCGTGGAGCTTCTCCGTCTCCTGATCAACCATCCGGCTGTGGAGATCACCGCGCTTACCTCGGAGAGTTATGCGGATTCGTCGATCGAAGAGGTGTTTCCCAGTCTCTTTGGCATGCTTAAGCTGACATGCAAAAAGTTCGATTCGCGTGAGGTGACGAAGCATGCTGACGTAGTCTTCCTGGCCGTGCCCCACAAAACGGCGATGACCGCAGCGGTCGAGTTGCTACCCTTGGGGAGAAAGGTCATTGACCTGAGTGCTGATTTTCGTCTACGCGATCCCGCTGTCTATCGCCAGTGGTATGGCGTGGATCATACGGCGCCGGAGCTGCTGAAAGAAGTGGTCTATGCCCTTCCAGAGTTCTACCGCCAGCAGCTTATCACCGCGCGACTGGCAGCGGTGCCAGGCTGCTACCCCACGGCTGTCCTGCTTGGGCTGCTCCCCCTGTTGAAGCGGGAGGTCATCGACCCGGACTCCCTGGTCATTGATGCGATCTCTGGCGCCTCAGGCGCCGGGCGAAAGCCGGACCTTCCGCTGCACTTCGCGGAGCTTCATGGCAATTGTAGGGCGTACAAAGTCGCGAGCCACCGGCATACGCCGGAGATTGAGCAGGAACTCAGCCGCTGCATCGGCCGGGAGGTGCTGGTGACGTTTACGCCACACCTGGTGGGAACAGTCCGAGGAATCCTGGCCACCATCACCGCCACCCTCGTGACCTCTAAAGATATAGAGCAACTGCGCGCGCTTTACCGGGATTGGTATCGAAACGAGCCGTTCGTGAGGGTCCTTCCTGAGGGTCGATTTCCTGAGACCAAGCAGGTGCGCGGTTCCAACTTCTGCGATATCGGCTTCGCCGTCGATACCAGGACACGGCGCGCCATCGTCGTGACGGCCATCGACAATCTCGTCAAGGGCGCCTCGGGACAGGCAATCCAGGCCATGAACGTGATGATGGGTCTCGATGAACGGACGGGGTTGCAAATCCCCCCGCTCTTCCCCTAACCCAGGCAAAGGCGTTCCGTTTGTGGAGCAGCTGACGATACGGGACATCCCCGGTGGGGTGACGGCGGCCAAAGGTATCAGGGCTGCCGGACTCTACTGCGGTATCAAAAAGGCCGGGCTCGACCTTGCTCTCGTCGTCTCGGATCGACCCGCCACCGTGGCCGGGGTCACAACCAGCAATCGGTCGAAGGCGGCCTCGGTGCTTCTCTGCGAGCGGCAACTGAAGGGCGGTAATTTCTCCGCGATTGTGGCAAATAGCGGTAATGCCAACGCCTGCACCGGACCGCAAGGCGAACGGGACGCAGCGCAGATGCGCGATCGACTTGCCGGACTCCTCGACCGTCCCGCAGGCGAAGTCTTTGTCGCCTCCACCGGGGTGATCGGCAGGCGGCTTCCAATCTCCAAGATTCTTTCTGGGATTCGCGAGGGGGTCGGGTGTCTCTCGGTTCGCGGCGGCGAGGCGGCGGCCAGGGCGATCATGACCACCGATACCCATCCAAAGGAGGCAGCGGTCAGCTTTGAACTGGACGGCAAACCCGTGGTGATCGGTGGAATGACAAAGGGATCCGGGATGATCGCGCCGAATCTGGCTACGATGCTTTGTTTCGTGGGCACCGATGCCCAGGTCTCCGCCCCTCTTCTGCGTCGGGCTCTGCGGCGGACAATCAAGGATTCCTTTAACGCCATCACGGTGGATGGGTGTATGAGTACGAACGATACCGTCTTGCTGTTTGCGAATGGGATGAGCGATACGCCGCCGCTGAAAGCCGGTACTCCAAAGTTAGCCGCGTTTGAAGAGGCCCTCTTTCAGGTTCTCTCTCGTCTGGCTACAATGATTGTAAAGGATGGGGAGGGAGCGACCAAACTTGTTCGGATAGAGGTGATGGGAGCGCGGACGACACGTGATGCCAGGGTTGCGGCGAAGGCGATTGCCAACTCCGCACTTGTCAAGACGGCCTTCTTTGGGGAGGATTGTAATTGGGGACGGATCATGTCGGCCATCGGCGCCTCGGGGATGCGATTCGATCCCAGCCGCGTGGAGATCGCCCTGGATAGGATTCCTGTGGTCCGAAAGGGGGTTGGCATGGGCGCGGCGGCAGAGCGACAGGCGGCCGCACGAATGCGCCGGCCCGAGTTTGACCTAACCGTTCATCTGCACGAGGGCGCAGCAGGAGCGGTCGTCCTGACCACCGATTTGAGTGAAGCGTATGTCAGGATCAACGCCGGGTACCGGAGCTGACCCCTCACCCTCGCCCTCTTCCCCAAATAGGGGCGAGGGGCACCAGAAAAACATTTCCTCATCCCTTCCGGGGAGAGGCTGAAGGCAAGGGGATGCATGGAGTCCGAACTTTCGTACTTATGGGTGTATTGTAGACATATGAGGTGTTGTGGGCAACCTCCTGTTTTCGCTTGTTCCGATCTATTTTGACGTGGTATAAATGCAGGGCGTTGACGAATAAAAGAACTCGTATCAACTTCACACGCCCCCTGATTCCTGCAAGGGTGCCCCCACCGGTTGTGCAGGGGTCTCGCAGGGAGGTGACGAGGGCGGAGGACACAAAACCTAGAGGGCTGCGCGAAACGTTCAGCCGAACGGAGGAGCGGTGTGGTAACGGTCACGATTAAGGAGCTATTGGAAGCAGGGGTCCACTTCGGGCATCAGACTAAGCGTTGGAACCCGAAGATGAAGAAGTTTCTCTTTGGGGAGCAGAACGGTATCTATATCATCGATCTGCAAAAAACCCTGAAGAAATTTCACGAAGCTATTGAGTTCGTGAGGGATGTGGCAACCGAAGGTCTGCCGGTCGTGTTTGTCGGAACAAAAAAACAGGCCGCTGATGTGATCGAGCAGGAGGCCAATCGTTGTGAGCAATTCTTTGTAAACCACCGTTGGCTGGGCGGGACCCTCACTAACTTCCAGACTATCAGGAAGAGCGTGAGTCGGCTGCGCCATATTGAAGAGATGGAGGCCAAGGGTGAGTGCGAGCGTCTTACGAAGAAGGAGATTGCAAAGCTGCAGCGGGAGCGACAGAAACTCGAATATACCCTGGGCGGGATTAAAGGGATGGAGCGTCTGCCCGGCGCGATATTTGTGATCGACACCAAGAAGGAGCGGATCGCCGTGTGTGAGGCCAGACGCCTCGGAATTCCGGTCGTCGCCGTTGTGGACACAAACTGCGACCCCGACGAGATCGATTACCCGATCCCTGGTAATGACGATGCGATTCGAGCCATTCGATTGATGGCGGTCCGTATGGCTGACGTTATCCAGGAGGGCCGAGCCGTGCGGCTGAAGGCGGCCGGGGAATTGGCGGCTGAGGCAATGGCAGTTGCTCAGACCGAGCCGGCCCCTTCAGTAGAAGAAACGGGTCAGGCTGAAGCGCCACTGGAGGCTTTTCAACAGATCTGAGACGCGACGACTTCAGGAAAGAGGGTGAGGATGTCAGCGACAATTCCGGCGACATTAGTGAGAGAGTTACGTGAAAAGACAGGTGTAGGGTTCATGGAGTGTAAGACCGCATTGGCCGAGGCGGAAGGGGACCTGGAGAGGGCTACGACGCTCCTCCGCGAAAAGGGGTTGGCCTCGGCCTCGAAGAAGATGGGGCGAGCGGCCTCTGACGGTTTGGTGGTTTCGTATATTCATGGTGGGGGGAAGATCGGCGTGTTGTTGGAACTGAATTGCGAAACTGACTTTGTTGCCAGGACCGACGAGTTCGGGTCACTCGCTAGAGACCTGGCGATGCAGGTAGCAGCGGCGAACCCCCAGTATGTCCGTCGGGAAGAGGTACCGGCGGAAATCCTTGAGAAGGAGCGAGGGATCCTCGTGGCGCAGGTGAAATCGTCCGGTAAACCCGAAAAGATCATCGAACAGATCGTCCAAGGGCGGCTGGCAAAGTTCTTCAGTGAGGTCTGCCTCCAGGAACAACCTTTCATTAAGGCCCCTGAAGTCAAGGTCGAGGATCGGATCAAGGAAGTTATCGCCAAGGTCGGAGAGAACATTGTTGTCCGACGCTTTTGCAGGTATCAGTTGGGCGAGAAGGTGGAGTGTGAAGCGTAATTGAGCTACGGCACCCGGCCTCCGCAGACTTCCACGAAGGTGACGCCATGGGGACGCTGAAGTACAAGCGGATCATGTTGAAAGTGAGCGGCGAGGCCCTCGCCGGTGATGAACGGTTCGGCATCAGCCCCCTGGTATTGAGCTTCCTGGCCGATGAAATTCGAGCAGTCCACGAACTTGGGGTGCAGGTTGCGGTGGTGGTGGGTGGAGGCAACATTTTTCGAGGGATTGCCGCCAGCGCCGAAGGGATGGATCGTTCCTGCGGCGACTACATCGGAATGCTGGCGACGGTGATTAACGGCCTCGCCTTGCAGGACGTACTGGAGCGAAAGGGGATTGCTACCCGAGTGCAGACCGCCATTGAAATGCGGCAGTTGGCGGAGCCATTTATTCGCCGCCGGGCCGTCCGACATCTGGAAAAGGGGCGGATCGTAATTTTTGTCGGCGGGACCGGCAATCCGTATTTCAGCACCGATACCGCGGCGGCGTTGCGGGCGATGGAGGTGGGGGCCGAGGTAGTCTTCAAGGCCACAAGGGTAGACGGGGTGTACACTGCGGATCCCCTGCTTGACCCCAGCGCCAAGAAGTTCGATGAACTCTCCTATATCGAGGTGCTCAACCGACGGTTACAGGTGATGGACTCGACGGCGATCTCGTTGTGCATGGACAATCTCTTTCCGATTGTCGTCTTCAATCTTCGCCAGCCTGGGATTCTCCGCCAGTTGGTCTTCGGCGAAAAGGTCGGGACGATTGTTCGCGGGGGTGAGACGTGCTGAAAGAGATCCAGGCGAAGGCCGACAAGGAGATGCGGAAGGCGATTGACGCCACACTGAAGGGCTTTAATGGCGTTCGAACGGGGCGAGCTTCGCTCACGTTGCTGGATGGTCTCATGGTCGAGGCTTACGGTTCAGTCGTTCCTGTCAATCAGGTGGCTACCCTGGCGGTACCTGAGACACGGATGATCACGGTGCAGCCGTGGGATCCCTCGCTGCTGACTGCCATTGAGCGGGCGTTCCGTAAGTCGGATCTGGGGATTACGCCGACCAATGATGGGAAGGTCATCAGAATTGCTATCCCGCCTCTGACCGAGGAGCGCCGAAAGGAACTGGTCAAAGTGGTCCGAAAGATTGCTGAGGAGGGTCGGGTAGCGGTCCGTAACGTTCGTCGTGAGGCCAATGAAGCGCTGAAACGAGAAGAGCGGGAGAAGGAGGCCTCAGAAGATGATGTCAAGCACGGTGTGGATGTGATCCAGGAGCTGACAAACCGGTTGATCCATGAGATTGACGGGTTGCTGGCTAAGAAGGAAAAGGAAATTATGGAGTTTTAGGGACTGTCAGCGATCAGTCGATAGCTGAAAGCTGATCGCTGTGTTGGATGAGCTTGCCCTGCAATCCCCCGTTCACCCTTCGACATGCTCAGGGCGAACGGCACTTGCATTGAAATGATTGGTGGCCTCCCGTTCGTGCTGAGCCCGTCGAAGCACAACAAGGGGTGTACAGGACAGGCTCAAATGCATCTGAAAAGGATCCTTAGCGCTGCCATCCTCCTCCCGGCTTTTCTCCTGCTGGTTCAGTTCGGAACCGCTCTTCATTTCTTCTTGCTTGTGACTCTCGCGATTCTGGTTGGACTGTATGAGTTCTATGGGATGGCAAAGGCCGGCGGTTGGCATCCGTTAACACGCCTGGGAATCGGGTGTGGTGTGGCGCTGAGTTGTATGGAGTTTTTCGGGGCGCCGGCGCCCTGGCTGATATCGGCCTTCGCGGGGGTGATCGTTCTTTTGCTGATCAGCCTCCTGGTTGCAGGCACGGATCGGAAAGAGGCTGTCTCGCGAGGGGCAATCACCCTGCTCGGTCTTATGTATGTCGCAGGGTTACTGAGCTTTCCGGCGCTCCTGCGAGCCATGGCGTTGGGGCGTACCTATATCTTTTATCTTGTGTTTGTCACTTGGGCAGGGGATACCGGGGCGTTCTATGTAGGCTCGGCGATGGGAAAGCGATTACTCTGTCCCACCGTAAGTCCCCGCAAGACCATAGAAGGGAGCGTGGGTGGGCTGATCTGTTCTGTATTGGCCTCCGGCTTGGCCACGTTCTGGTTCTGGGAGGGGCTCGGGGCCGTTGAGAGTGTGGCGATGGGATTGGGAGTGGGCGTGATGGGCCAGGTCGGGGATCTGTGCGAATCGATGTTGAAACGGAGTTTCGGGGTGAAGGATACCGGCGCGCTGATCCCAGGCCACGGTGGTCTGCTGGACCGAGTGGATAGCCTCCTCTTCGCCGGGCCTATCCTCTATGGGGCTGTCCTCGCGGGGTGGGTATGATACCGGTCTTGCTGGCTGCGCTTTCCGGCGGGCTCCTCATCCTCGCGTTCCCGGCACCAGACCTGGGATGGCTGACGTTCGTGGCCCTTGTCCCATTACTGTCGGCTATTCGAGACCAGACCCCGGTTCGAGCTTTTTATCTGGGGACGCTTGCAGGACTACTCTTTTATCTTATCAGCGTCTCCTGGGTGACGCATTCGATGACGGCATACGGCGGCGTGCCGTTTGCTCTCAGCGCGCTTGCGCTTTTCATTCTGGCCGCATACCTCGCGCTCTATCTCGGCGTGTTCGCGCTGGGCGTTTCTTGGACAGCGAATGTTCCGTGGCCTCTCAACCTGCTTGGTCCCTCAGCCTTATGGGTCGGTTTAGAGTACCTGCGGACCTATGCGCTGACAGGATTTCCCTGGATCCTCCTGGGGTACACGCAATACCGAAATAGTTTGCTCTTACCGATTGCCTCCGTCGCTGGGGTATACGGCCTGTCGTTTATCGTGGTCCTCATCAATATCGCTCTGACGCAACTGGTTGGAGGCGCGCCGTACCGTCTTCAAACGATCGGCTTGACCGGCGCGGTTGTCATGGCCCTATTGTGGTCCCCCAGACTCCTTTCACCCGCTTCGACGGCGCTCAGTACAGGGCCTTCTGCACCTGTTGGTTCCGGACAAACACTTAGAGTCGCCCTCGTGCAGGGTAACATCGATCAGGGGGTGAAGTGGGATCCGGCGATGCAGGCCGCCACCATCGAGCGATATCGTCGCCTCAGTCTGGAGGCGGTAAAGGATACACCTGCCCTCATCGTATGGCCTGAAACCGCCGTTCCTTTTTTTCTTCGGTATGAACCGGCGTTACTGGGTCGCGTCTCAGACATCGCTGCTGAGACCGGCAGCTATCTCCTGGTAGGCAGCCCGGATGCCGAGCCGCCCGCGTCCGCCGATGGCGGTACACGGTATCGGAATAGCGCGTTCCTGATCTCTCCCCAGCGGACACTCCTCAACCGGTACGATAAGATGCATATGGTTCCTTTTGGGGAGTATGTCCCCCTCAAATCGGTTCTGTTTTTTGTGCAGAAGCTAGCGTATGGAATTGGCGACTTCGAATCGGGCCAGACCTACACCGTTTTTGACATGCCGGGCGGCCGTTTTGGAGTTACCATCTGCTATGAGGCGATTTTCCCGGATCAGGTTCGACACTACGTGAAAGAAGGGGCAGAGTTCCTGGTCAATATCACGAACGATGCCTGGTTCGGCCGGTCGGCTGCTCCAACCCAGCACCTGGCCATGGCGGTCCTTCGAGCGGTCGAGAATCGCCGCTACCTGGTCCGGGCAGCCAATACGGGCATTTCCGCTATTGTGGATCCGAGCGGCCGGATCCTCCATGCCTCGGATCTCTTTGTGCCAACCGTCATTACAGACCAGATTCGCATGGAGCGAACGTACACGTTTTATACCCGTTATGGTGATCTCTTTGCGTGGATCTGTGTCATCTTTATTGTTGCAGTATTCATGGCAACGTGGGCCAGGAGCGTCGTAAGAACCGCTTCGGTGCCCGCTGTCACTTCACAGAGGAGGATGCGATGATTGCGGAGTTTGCGCGCACGCTCGATGGTCTGAAGGATAAGCTGCATATTCTCCGAGACTATCTTTGACGTTGCGGGAAAACAGTCACGTCTGGTCGCGATCGAAGAGATGCTCCATTCACAGGAATTCTGGGCCGACACCTCCCGCGCTCGGGAGATCATGAAGGAGCAACGTGCGCTTAAGGATGTTGTTGACCAACTGGAGACCATCGGGAGCGAACTCGACGAGCTGACGGTCCTGCTCGGGCTGCTGCGGGAGGAAGAAGACCCACACGCGCTGAAAGAGTTGGGGAGTTCGCTGCGGAGCCTGGAGGGTCAGATTGCCGCGCTCGAGCTGACCACCTTCATGGCGGAAGAATACGACGCGGGCAACGCGATCCTCTCCATCAATCCGGGCGCCGGCGGTACCGAGTCGCAGGACTGGGCGCAGATGTTGCTGCGGATGTACCTGCGATGGGCGGAGACCAGTCGTTATAAGACCGAGATCATCGACCTGCTCCCTGCGGAGGAGGCCGGGATCAAGAGCGCCACGGTGACGGTGACGGGCAGGTATGCGTACGGCCGCCTGAAAGCCGAAATCGGGGTCCACCGTCTGGTGCGCATCTCGCCGTTCGATGCCAGCCACCGCCGTCACACGTCCTTTGCGTCGGTCTTCGTGTTCCCGGAGATCGATGAGACCATCGAGGTGGCGATTGACGACAAGGATCTGCGTATCGACACCTATCGCTCCAGCGGGGCGGGCGGACAGCATGTGAACGTCACCGACTCGGCGGTGCGGATTACGCACCTGCCGACAGGCATCGTTGTCTCCTGCCAGAATGAGCGATCGCAGCACAAGAATAAGGCGATGGCCATGAAGGTGCTTCGAGCCAGACTGTACGACCACTATCGTCGGGAGCAAGAGAAGGAGATGGCTAAGCTTGAAGGCGAAAAGAAGGAGATTGCCTGGGGCAGCCAGATCCGTTCCTACGTTCTTGCCCCGTACCAACTCGTCAAGGATCACCGGACGGGGCTGGAGACCTCTAATGTCGACAAGGTCCTGGACGGAGAGATCGAGCCGTTCATCGATGCGTTTCTGCTGAAAGGGCGCACCTCGCCTGGCGCGGCGAAGTAAAAAGCGCCGCATGACATGGTGGCGCGCGAGATCGTGATAGCCACCGAGCGAGACGAGCGCGTAGCGTGACATGCATGGGAGGCTGCTTCGATTTTTCAACTCATATTGGGATTGACTCTGCGACACGACACACGCTTCTTCATCCTTATCAGGGCAACTCCGCCACTGTCAGGAGAGCGTCCCAGTGTTGCATCCAGCGGACCCGATTGTGTATTATGGCGGGGGGCGACTCTCCAGAATTGAGCCTTCCTGACAGATGGACTGGTGGTTGTAGGAGGCAGGATGATCGAAGCGGACAAGCTGACGAAATATTACGACAAGCATACTGCCATTCGCGATGTCTCCTTCACGGTTGATAAAGGGGAGATCGTAGGATTCCTCGGGCCGAATGGCGCCGGCAAGACCACAACGATGCGGATTTTGACCGGTTTTCTGCCGCCCAACAGCGGGACGGCACGCGTCGCCGGCTTCGACGTCCTGACCGAGTCGCTTCAGATGCGGCGACGCATCGGCTACCTGCCGGAGAACGTGCCGCTCTACACCGATATGAAGGTAGCCGACTACCTGGAGTTCGTGGCTGAGATCAAAGGCGTGGAGCGTGCGAATCGACGGCGTAAGATCGGTGAGGTGATGGAAAAGTGCGGGGTCGCCGGGGTGCGGCGGACCTTGATCGGGGCACTCTCGCGCGGTTATCGGCAGCGGGTTGGGATCGCTCAGGCGCTGCTCAACGATCCTGAGGTGCTCATCCTGGACGAGCCGACCATCGGGCTTGACCCGAAACAGATCATCGAGATCAGGCAGCTCATCAAGGCGCTGGCCGGCCAAAGTACGATCATCCTGTCGACCCACATTCTGCCCGAGGTCAGCATGATCTGTCATCGAGTGATTATCATCAACAATGGACAGATCGTAGCAGTTGACACCCCGGAGAACCTGACAGCCGGGCTTCAGAGTTCCACCAAACTGCGCATCAGGGTCGAGGGGCCAGTGAACCAGGTCGGGATCGCTCTGACCCAGCTTCCAGGCGTCCTGCGGGTCGTGGCGGAGGATGAAACGCACCTGTCTGCGTGCCACCTGTCTGCCGAACCGACAGGCGAGACCGCCAACAGCTTCGTCGTGGAGTCGGAGCGGAATTGTGATCTGCGCCGCGAGGTGTCGCGCCTGATCATTGAGCGCGGATGGGGGCTGCTGGAACTTCGCCCCGCCGACATGAGTCTGGAGGAGATCTTCGTCCGCCTGGTGACCAAAGAAGCGCAGGAGGTGCGGGAATGAATGTCCTGGCGATCTTCAAGAAAGAATGGCGAGCCTACTTTGCGTCGCCGATCGCCTACGTGATCTTAACCATCTTTGCGCTCATCTCGGGCTATTTTTTCTATAGCCTCTTCACCTTCTTCTCGCTCAGCAGCCTGCAGGCCACGATGAACCCCGGGTTCGGTCGAGGTCTGAACGCCTCCGAGTGGATCGTTCGCCCGCTCTTTCGCGATATCGCCATCACGATGCTGCTGCTGATGCCGGCGGCCACCATGCGCCTGTTTTCAGAAGAGAAGAAGACGGGGACTATCGAGCTACTCTTCTCGTATCCGATCAGGGACTGGGAGCTGCTGTTGGGTAAGTTTCTGGCGGCGCTCGCGCTGTACTCGATGATGCTCGGGATTACTCTGCTGGATATCGCAATGCTCGGATCCTTCGCCATGCTGGAATGGGGACTTATCCTGAGCGGCTACCTTGGTCTCCTGCTTCTCGGCATGGCCTTCCTGGGACTCGGGATTTTAGCCTCCTCCCTCACCGAAAACCAGGTCGTCGCGGCCGTCGGGGCCTTCGGTATACTCCTGCTGCTGTGGGTCATCGGCTGGTCCACCGAGGCGGCCGGGCCAACGCTGGGCCCCATCCTCTCGCACCTCTCGATCATCAACCATTACGACAGCTTTGCCAAGGGTACCATTGAAAGCAGGGACGTGATCTTCTACCTCAATTTCACGCTCCTCTGCCTCTTCCTGACACTCCGTTCTCTGGAATCGAAACGGTGGAGAGGCTGACCATGGACAAACTCGCTCGCTTCACCGCACCAGCCGGCCTCATCCTCCTTGTCGCGGGCGGTATTGCCTATAACATCCGTCCGGATCTGAAGGCGTGGATGGGGGGTATCCTCTTGCTCGGGGCGGTCCTCATCCTGGTCAGCGTGTATCGTTTCTTTGGTGGGATTATGGCCTGGCTGAATCGACGCTCCACGATCTCCGGACTGAACGTCGCTCTAATGACGATGCTGGTGCTGGGGATCATCGGGCTGGTGGAGGTCATCTCGGCCAAGCACAACACGCGGTTCGATCTGACCGCAGGGAAGCGGTACACCCTCGCCGATCAGACCAGGAAGGTGGTCAGAGGACTCGCTACGGATGTCCAGGTCACAGCCTTTTTCCGAGCCGACCAGGCGGAGCGCGGGCCTGCCGAAGATATCCTGCGCCAGTATGCTGACCTCTCGCAGCGGTTCCGTTTCGAGGTGGTCGATCCTGACCGGAATCCCGGCAGCGCCAAGCGGTACGGCATCGCCACCTACGGCACTACGATCTTAGAGACCAAGAACAAGGAAGAAAAAATCGCTGAGGTGGATGAGGAGCACCTGACGAATGGGCTGGTGAGGCTGCTGCGTGAAGGGACGCGGACGATCTATTTCCTGAAGGGGCACGGGGAAAACGAATTGGAGGACAGATCGCGGAACGGCTACCGGCAGGCAAAGGAAGCCATCGAGAAAGCCAACTACCAGGTCAAGGAGTTGTTGCTCCTTCGCGAACGTGAGGTCCCGCAGGACGCCTCGATACTTGTGATCAGCGGGCCGAAACGTGATCTGGATGAATCGGAGTTACAAGCTCTGCAGGCGTTTGTTGGGCGAGGCGGGAAGCTGCTCATCCAACTCGATCCGTATACGGCGCCGAGTCTGAAAGCGTTTGTGAGCCGATACGGCATCAAGGTCGGGGATGATGTGATTGTGGATCAGTACGCTCGTACTATGGGCGGCGATTACCTGATGCCCATCGTCTCGACTTACTATCCGCACGCGATCACACAGGATTTCACTCTCGCCTCCCTCTTTCCCTTCGCGCGCTCTGTAGACGTCGCAGAACAGTCGCCGCAGGGGGTGACGGTCCAGAAGCTCGGAGAGACGGGGCCGGGAAGCTGGGCGGAGACCGACAAGGGCGAGTTGAATCGCGGCCAGCTCAGTTTTGAGAAAGGGAAGGATCGACAGGGACCGGTGTCGATCGGCGTTGTCGCTACGGCAGAGGTAAAGCCGGTAACGCCGCCGGGACCCGAGGCTGGGAAGGCGGCAGCCACCGTGCAGGGGACCAACAACGGGCAGACGCAAAAGCAACCAGGGGCAGCCCGATTGGTGGTGTACGGCAACTCCGCCTTTGCCAGCAATAATTTTCTGAACTTCTCGGGTAACCGGGATCTCTTCCTGAATAGCATCAGTTGGCTGGCCGAGGAGGAGGCGATGATCTCCATCCGGCCGCGAGAGGCAAAAAGTACCCCCATCATCCTGAGCGCGGTGCAGGGGCGGATGACTTTTTGGATGCTGGTCGTCGTCGTGCCGGGCCTGTTCCTCGTCTCCGGGACATCGGTAGTCCTCGGACGAAGGCGGTCGCGATGAAGTGGCGATCGCTTGGCCTGCTCGCGCTGCTGCTGGCGCTTGTTGTTGTGGCCTACTACACCATAGAGAGCAAGAGCACACCATCCGGGTCGGACGCCAATCGATTATTCCTGGCCGAAGAGAAGGATGTCGAGAAGATCTCCATCTCACGGGGCGACGCGCTGATCGTGCTGAAGCATGAAGGCGACCTGTCTGTCGGCCAGGCAGGCGGGTGGCGGCTGATCGAGCCTGTACAGGCTGCGGCCGATGACTCAGAGGTCGTCTCGCTGCTCCATACGTTGCTGGAAGCCAGGGAAGAACGACGCATTGAGGAGGCGCCAAGAAACCTCGCTGACTATGGGCTTGAGCATCCTTCGCTCCGTCTCAGCGTGACACTCAAGGGTGGGAAAACATTACCGGCTCTCCTGCTGGGCGATCTGAACCCCAATGGCCGCTCCGTCTATGCTAAACGACCCGACGAGCCGGCGGTCTTCCTGGCGACCGTCATTGTGCGGCTCCGCGCCGATCGGAAACCGGACGATTTTCGTAACAAGACCCTACTTACACTGGAGCCGAACCAAGTCACCCAGGTCGAACTGACGGGCAAGGGACAACCGATCAGCCTCAGCCACGCCAAAGGCAAGGGGTGGGAGATCAGCAAACCGATCAAGGCCAGAGCGGACGCGGCAGTAATCGGGCAATTGTTGTGGAAGATCAAGGACACCCGCGCGACGGCATTTGTCGGCTCAGGCCCGGACGCCAAGCGCAAGTACGGCCTGGAGCATCCCGATCTCATCCTGGAGCTAAAGGACGCGAGCAGCGTGAAGCGGCTCCTGCTGAAGAAGGCTGCCGACCCACAGGTCGGACTCTACGCCATGGCCGAGCCCGGAGAGGGCGTGGTAACCATCGATTCGGCCTTTCTGGACAGCTTACCAAACGGACCGGACGGCTTCAAACAAGCAATCCCATCCGCATCGTCCTCACCCTGATCAGGAAATCTCGAAGTAACCAAAGGAGCTGAAGGCGTCAGGCTTCAGAAGGTGGTCGTCCACTCTCCTGCATGAAACGCCAGTGCAGCGCAAACGAGAGGGCGGTATAGTAAATCGGATACAGCAGAGACCAGGCGACCAGCGAGGGCGATGAGTCGGGAAGCTGCCAGAGGATGATCAGGAGCGCCGCCACCCACAGGATACCCAGTGTGATGTTCAGAGGGCGAAGAGTTTGAGTACGGCCGGGATAGATATATCTGATCGGCACCAGCACCATCACCGCCGCAAAGAGGGTGAAGACCGCATTGAACCAGAGAGGACTCCTCCCGACATAGTAGTAGAAGGCCAGGATGTTCCAGTATGAAGGAAATCCGGTGAAAAAATGATCCGGCGTCTTGGCGGAGATATGACAGAAACGGTAGGCGCTGGTAAGCAGCGGAAAAGGTAAGATCCAGATCGAGACCGACGCCGGCAACAAGTTGGCTTCATGGATCAACACAATAGGAACGATCACAAAATTTAGATAATCAACGATGTCGTCAAGTTTCGTCCCATCGAATTGGGGCAAAACCTCTTTGACCCGAGCCAGTCGCGCCAGCGGCCCATCTACAGCATCGATCATGACGGCCAGCAGCATCCCGAAAAACGCCCCGCGATAATCGCCCCTGTGTACGGCGACAAGGCACCAGACGCCGACGACCGCCCCCAAGGCGGTAAAAAGATGCACTACCCACGCCATCATCCGATGCCGATGACGGACACCTGCCGCATCACGGTTCCTTACGCTCGACCCCCTCACCTTCATCCTCTCCCCTCTGGGGAGAGGAGTCTTTTTACTTCCCCCCCCTCGCCCCCCTTGGATAGGAGGCGGCGGGGATAAGGAGGGTCAAGCCCCGCAGCACTTCTTATATTTCCGGCCACTGCCGCAGGGGCACAGGTCATTGCGTCCGATCTTCTTCCCGACGACCTTGATCGGCGCGGTCGCGGCGGCCGGGCGCAGGGACCGCGCCGCCGGGCTCGGCGGTGCGCCGGGCTGCGCGCGCAGGGGCGG